>CAZXHW010000073.1:0-15366 GCA_964639915.1 uncultured Heliomicrobium sp. | reverse complement strand
ATAGGCAGTTGCACATTGCGGAGATACGAGTTGGGTCAGTAGAGCTCATTATTTCTGAGGTTATATCCCATTTCCACGAAGCAGTGCCGCTAGCTATTTTGTATTTATTTCTTAAGTACTTGCCTGGCGCGATTAAAACTGTTTCCGAGACGGCAAAAACTTCGTTGGAAACATGGAAGACAGCAGAGGAAGCGCTACTAACAAGACTAAATCGCAAAAGGTTAAGAGAAGAAATGAGTCGTGATGCAAATCTAAAAAGCCTGAATGCGACTCGCCTAAACCAACTGATAAAACTGTTGGATGAGTTAGAGGCGATGGAGAGTAACAAGCTTTCCGCTCCTGTGAGATTTGCGGAAAATTCAGTAAAAGAGATTCAAATTACTGTAAAGGAAAAGAAAGAACACACGTAATTACAACGGTTTAGTTGCTCGTCGTTAGCAAGCTTTCTTTAGGAGGAATAGCAATGTCTGAAGAAACAATTTCCCAAGTTATCAATGGCTATTTTGACGCCATCTGCAATCTCAATTGCGAAGCCTGGATCGCCAATTTTGCTGCTGACGCCGTTAGTCACGAACCCGGAAATCCGCCGCTCGAAGGACACGATGCCTTGCGCGCGTTCTTCAACGGAGTCGCCGGAGGTTTTGAAACCATCGAAATGCGTCCGCAACAAATCTTTGTGGTCGGCAATGAAGCTGGTGTGAAATGGTCTGCCAGCGGATTAGGCAAAACCGGTCGCCAAGCCAAGTTTGAAGGCATAGACATCTTCACGCTCAATGACGGCGGCAAGATTCAGACGGTGAAGGCATATTGGGACCCGGCGGCAATGATGGCCCAGTTGATGAGTTGAGGTTTCACCACAACATCGAGGCAGAAGGAACGTAGACAGGATTTACATGATGAACCAGGATTAGCTTCCAGTCGGATCAATCAAAGATTTCATCCTGCTAAATCCTGTCATCCTGTCTAAAAAAAGTCCCGTTAAGACAAATTTTCTGATTTCCCCTGCTCACGTAGTGTCGCATCCCAAAGAATCCAAGAGAGTTGAAGTTATGAACCAAGCCAAAACGATCAAGCGCATCAAGATTCTTTTCCTATTGTGTCTCTTCTCTTTGGGAGTTGGGCTGTTGCTGGCCAATCGCAGCACCAGCGAAGCCGTGTCTCGGATTTCCATCAATTACAAAGCTGGAAATTCTGCCGACGCCGATCAGCAGCAGACTCCGGCGGCCCCTGCGCAACGGCAAAAGAAAATCAATCCGCGAAGCGCCGGTTGCATCGTCTGCCACACGGGCACGGAATCCATGCACGTTGACGGCGATGACGATCTGGATATTGGTTGCGCCGATTGCCACGGAGGCAATGCAGCGGAAACGCAGGACAAGTTGAAAGCGCACGTCCAACCGCGTAACCCTGAATTCTGGAAGTCAACTGCGAACCCGGAACGGCTGGCAACGGCTTGGCTGAAAGAAAGCGCCGAATATGTGCGCTTCATCAATCCGGGAGATTTTCGCGCGGCGGATTTGGCTTGCGGGAAGTGCCACGAACGCGAAGTCGCGTGGAACAAAAAAAGCATGATGACCCACGGCGGAATGCTGTGGGGAGCGGCGCTATACAACAACGGCGCGTTTCCGCTGAAAGATGCGCGCTTCGGCGAAAGTTACAGCAAGGACGGTGAGCCTCAAGCCGTCTTTACCAATCCAGCGCCGACTGCCGAAGAAACTTTGAAACAGGGAATACTGCCGTACTTGATGCCGCTGCCGCGCTGGGAAATCACGCAGCCCGGAAACGTGTTGCGCGTGTTTGAACGCGGCGGAGAATTGAAAGGTCTGCCGTCGGACATTGGCAGCCCGAATGCGTTTGAGTTGCCGGGCAAGCCGGAAGTAAAACTCAGTGATCGTGGTTTGGGCACGCGGCTCAGAACCGATCCGGTCTTTCTGGGCTTGCAGAAAACGCGATTGCTTGATCCGCTGCTTTCGATGCTCGGCACAAACGACAATCCGGGCGATTATCGCTCGTCGGGTTGCACTGCATGTCACGTGGTGTATGCCAACGACCGTGATCCAAAACATTCGGCGCAATTCGCCAAATTCGGCAACGCGGGCCAATCGCAAACTGCCGATCCGACAATTCCCAAAAACGAATCCGGTCATCCGGTCAAACATCAAATGGTGCTAGGCGCGCCTTCCAGCAACTGCATGACCTGCCATATTCATCCTGGCGGAAACATGCTACTGGGGTATTACGGAATGACTTGGTGGGACAACGAAACGGATGGCAGTTTGATGTACCCGGCCAAACAGCCTGACTTGAGTTCAGAGCAGAAAGACGAAATTCAAAACCGCAACCCCGAAGGTTCAGCGTTACGCGGATTGTGGGGGCAGGACAGAGGCTTTCTGGCCAACATCTGGAATGACGTAAACCCGAAAGCCCAACGAACGCAGTTTGGCGATTTTCACGGCCACGGCTGGGTCTTCCGCAACGTGTATAAAACCGACCGCAAAGGCAACATGCTTTCTTCGCGCGGGACGAAAATCGCGCCCGAAGATCCCGAAAAGTTCAAAAAAGCCGTTCACATGGAAGATGTGCATCAAAAAGTCGGCATGCAATGCGCCGATTGCCACGTCAGCCAGGATGTTCACGGCAACGGTAATTTGTACAACGAACCGCGCGCCGCAGTTCAGATTGATTGCATTGACTGCCACGGAACGATCACCGAACCTGCCAGTCTGACCTTGTCTGGTCCTTCGGCGGGCACGGCCCGCTTCAAGGGCAAAGTCATCACCGTTCCCAAAGACCTGACGCGAATCAAAACGCGAAATGAACGTGGTCGCAGCGTGGGAATGTTCCAGCGCATTGCCGCTGAAACCAAGCGAACCGTCATTGGCAACGATGGGCAGCCAGAAATGGGGCAGGACGGCAAACCCCGTGAATTGACGTTACGACCGGGCGACGTTGTGCAGAATTCGCTGGTGACGCCCGGAAAGTGGTGGCGCATTGTGCAAACGGTGGACACCGTTCAACAGAACCGCACCGTCAAGATCAACAATCAGGATGTGCAATATCGCAGCCGCGATTACAACGATTCTTCTGCCTTCGCCAAAACCGTGCAGCGCGACGGTAAAACCTGGTCGGATGCTTCAGCCGCCGAAAACAAATTGGCCCATGCCAATAGCAACATGACCTGTTACGCCTGCCACACTTCGTGGACGACCAGTTGTTTCGGTTGCCATCTGCCGATGACTGCGAACAAGCAGAAGCCGATGCTTCATAACGAAGGCCAGGACAATCTGCGAAATTACACGCAGTACAACTTCCAGACTTTGCGCGACGATATTTACATGCTCGGCAAAGACGGAACCGTCACGGGACGTCGTGTAGCCCCGACGCGTTCCACCTGCGCCGTGCTGGTCGGTTCGCAAAACCAGAACCGTGAATGGCTGTATTCACAACAGCAAACGGTTTCTGCCGAAGGCTATAGTGGACACGCCTTCAGCAGTTTCGTTCCACACACCGTCAGCACGTCCGAAACCAAAACCTGCACGGATTGCCACGTGTCAAAAGCAAATGACAACAATGCAATCATGGCGCAGCTCTTGATGCAGGGGACGAACTTCGTCAACTTCATTGGGCGGTTCGCCTGGGTGGCTGCTGGAAAACACGGCATTCACGCGATTGCCGTGACGGAACGTGATGAGCCGCAAGCCGTCATCGGTTCGAACCTGCACAAGCTGGCGTATCCCGAACAATTCGAGAAACACGTCAAAAACGGCGGTGTTCTGAAAGAAGCTTACGAACACACCGCGCCGGAAGCCTTGGGCATTCAGGTGCGAGGCGAATACGCCTACGTCGCCAACGGGTCAGCCGGGTTGCGCGTGTACGACATCGCCAACATTGACAACAAAGGCTTCAGTGAACGCATCACCACCGCGCCGGTTTCGCCTTTGGGTCAGCGGTTTTATGTGGACACGAAATATGCGACGGGTGTCGCTTCGCCTTCGACCTTGGCGGTTGATCCAACGCGCCAACACTTGAAGGAAAACGAGGAAGCCATCAATCGTGACGACCGACAACCGATCCATCCGATTTACGCGTTCCTGTATGTCAGTGACAAGCAGGAAGGGCTGGTGATTGTCGGCGACAAAAAGAAAGGCGTGGCGACGTTGCTCGACGGCAATCCGTCAAACAACTTCCTGAAACGTGCGCTGGCTTTCAATCCGGGCGGCGCTCTGAACGGAGCTTCTTCCATCACCATTGCCGGCGTTTACGCGTACATCACCTGTGACAAAGGCCTGGCGATTGTGAACCTGAACAACCCGCTGGAACCGAAAATCGCGGCTGAGATCGCTGGCTTCCGAAATCCGCACGGCGTTCAGATTCAGTTCCGGTATGCCTTCGTCACCGACGAAGAAGGCTTGAAAGTCGTGGATGTGACCACTCCCGAAAAAGCTCGGCTGGTCGAAGCTGCGACTGTCAAGATTGAAGACGCGCACAATCTGTATCTGGCCAGAACCTATGCGTACGTCGCGGCTGGCAAAAACGGCTTGGCGATTGTGGACATCGAAAAGCCCGAAAAGCCGAAACTGGATCAAATGTTCAACGGCGACGGCAAAATCAACGATGCCCACGACGTGAAGCTGGGAATGACTGCGAATTCGCTGTTTGCGTATGTCGCTGACGGCAGGAACGGTTTGCAGGTCGTGCAGTTGTTGTCGCCGGAAGAGAACGCGAATATTTACGGCTTTTCGCCAAAACCGACGCCGAAATGGATTGCGACCTTTCCGTTGAAAGGCGAAGCCTTGGCTCTGTCAAAAGGCATTGACCGCGACCGTGCGGCTGACGAATCCGGTAATCAGATTTCTGTTTTCAACCGCCGGGGCGCACGGCCTTTCAATCTGGAAGAAATGCAGCGAATGTATTTGCGCGGCGGCGAACTGTACACCGTGACGGACGACGTTCCGCCTCGACCCCGCCGTCAGCAACCGGCGGCTGAAACCGCAAGCTGGCGGTTGAAACTGCCTGGACTAACTTCATTGCTTTGGCTGCCGATCTTTTTTGGCGGCGTATTGGTTGTTGGCGGAGCCCGTATCATCCGCCGGAAATACAAATCCTAATAATTGCTCTTGGAGCGCTGTTCTCACCGACCAAGGCTGGCGCTGCATGCAGGTTTCTAAAGGAGTCTTTTTTGTGAAAAAAACGGTTTCGACTTTACTCTCGATTGCCTTGCTGACTTTGCTGGTTGTTTGTGCCTCGGCGCAAGAAAAGAAAATGACGCTTGATAAAGCCTCGGCCACAAAGATTGTGCAGATGTTGGAAGAGTCTGGCCACGCTTACGGCAAAGCTGCCGACAACGTTTGGACGGTGAAGTTTCGTGGCAATACGCTGGACGACATTGCGGTGGTTACCATCGGTCACGAAGGCATGCTGATTCTGGTTGCGGTCGTTGCCGAAAAGAAAGATTTCAAAGCCTCGCCGGAACTAATGGCAAAACTTCTGCAACTGAATGATGACTACGACCGGATCAAAGTCGGCATTGATAAAGACGGCGACATGTTTGTCCGCGTAGATCTGACATTGCGTGTCACTGATTCACAGGAATTCAAACTAAACGTGGAACAGGTTTCAGCCGCTGCAGATGAAATCGCCACTATGATCAAACCCTATATGGTGGCTGCTCCTGCCAAAAAAGCCGTCAAATAATCAGGCAAAGCAATTGAAGAAAATCAGGCGCACCGTTTCAACCGGTGCGCCTTTTCTGTTTTCATTCTTCCGACGTAATATCAGCAAGCCAAGATATCAAACTCCAGAAAAACGAAAACTCATTGGAGGCTTAAAGCAAATGAAAAGAGTTGCTCTTTTTGTGGTCGTCTTGTGTGGTGTGGTGGTTCTGTCGCTGCCGGATTCGACTGCCAAACCTGTTCGCGCACAAGCACAACAGCCTGCCGAAAACAAAGGCGCAGCGGCGGCTTGGCAAGCGCTGCTCCGGTTACGTTCGACGGCGACTGTGCTGCACACAACCGCACACCCGGATGATGAAGACGGCGCAATGCTGACTTGGCTGAGCCGTCACGAAGGCATTCGCACGGGCTTGCTGACGCTCAATCGTGGCGAAGGCGGCGCGAATCTGGTCGGCCCGGAGCTTTACGATGCAATGGGAATTTTGCGCACCGAAGAACTGCTTGCCGCCGGGCGATATTACGGCGTTGACCAGATGTTTACGCGCGTGACGGATTTCGGCTTTTCCAAGCGGATGGACGAAACCATTGAACATTGGGGACAAGACGTTGTGTTGAACGACGTGGTTCACGCCATCAGGCTTTATCGCCCGGACGTCATCCTTTCGCGCTTTCACGGTAAACCGCGCGACGGGCACGGCAACCATCAAGCCGCCGGATTGCTCAGTGCCGAAGCCTTCAAAGCCGCCGCCGATCCGAATGCTTTCCCCGAACATTTCAAAGAAGGTTTGCGTCCGTGGCAGGTCAAAAAGTTCTATCGCAGTGTGCGTGAAGCAGAAGCTTCGACGGTGAAAGTGGATGTTGGAACTTACGATCCGCTGCTTGGCCGGTCATACCGCGAAGTCGCGCGGGATGGGTTAGCGCATCAACGTTCGCAAGGCAGCGGCGCGAGCCGTATGCCTCCTGGATCAGCGATGTCCTCGTGGATGCTGGAAGAAAGTCTGGTCGGAAAGAACGAAAAAGAGTCTGGGATTTTAGATGGCATTGATACCTCGATTTTGGGAATGGCGAAGCTTGCCGGTTCAACGAACATCACCGCCGAACTGACTACTCTGAACAACAGCGTCGAAGCTGCCATCAAAAAGTTCGACGCTCGCCAGCCGTGGCTTGTCGCCAGCGATCTGGCGGCTGGAGCCAAAGTCATTCAACCTTTGGCCGACAAGATCGATGAATCAAACATTGAAGCAGCCAACAAAAATCATTTGTTATTTTTGCTTGGCAATAAAGGTCGTGAATTTAACGATGCGATGAACAAGGCGCTAGGTTTGGCGATGGAGGTGCTGGTTGACCCTCCAGCCAGGGCCGAAGGACAAGGCGGAGGTTTCGGTCAGCCGCGTGAAACTTTCATCGTAGCGATTCCGGGACAAAAGTTTTCAGTCACTGCAACTGTGGTCAATCGTAGCCCAGTGAAAATTCTAGCCACCCATTTGTCCTTAAAGGCTTCTCCCAAAGTCGTTAGCGAAGCCGTACAAATACTGGTCAACCCTTTGGGCTATAACGAGAAAGCGCAAGCTCAATTCCAAGTATCTGTTCCTGACGACAGCGAATTCACGCGGCCATATTGGTCACGCAACGACGAAATACGGAATCATATTTACCAAATCAAAGTGCCGGGATATTTGCCACTTTTATCCGAGCAGTCAATTGCTACAGTCGGCTATTTGAATGGAATGAAAGTTCGCCTGCGAGACTCATCAAAAATCAACCAAGCAGAATACGCACATCTCCCTTTTTCACCCCCTGAAGTAATCGGCATTTTCAGTTACAACTTTGAAGGCAAGGTGTTTGATCTGACTCAACCTGCGCAGACGGTTTACATTGACCGCCCTTGGGGCGAACAGCGCCGTTTGCTGACTGTCGCTCCGGCCATCAGCGTCGGATTATCACCACGTGTAGGTGTTGTACCTGTCGGAGCCGCGCAGACTTCGTTCAATGTCACGGTCAATGTGCTGAACAATGTCAAAGGCAATTCGACGGGTAAAATCCGGTTGAAACTTCCAGCGGGTTGGACTTCCGCGCCCGCTGAGCAAACATTCAACTTCACGAACGAAGGCGAAATCAGCAATTTTGCGTTTAAGGTTTCCGTGCCGCGCGTTTCTGCCAGCGACGCCGATTTCAAGATTCAGGCTGTCGCCGAATACGCCGGACGTGAATACACGGAAGGTTATGAAGTGATCGCGCACCGCGACAACGAACCCAGGCATTTGTATCGCCCGGCGACGATGGCAGTTCGCGGAGTTGACGTGAAAGTCGCGCCGAATTTATCGGTCGGCTATGTGATGGGAGTCGGCGATGAAATCCCGAAAGCGCTGGAACAGATCGGCGTTAAAGTCACGATGCTCGGCGAAAACGATCTTGCCAGCGGCAATCTGGATCAGTTCGACGCTGTCATCATTGGCATTCGCGCAACCGCAGTCCGCGACGATTTGAAGGCATACAGCAAACGATTGCTGGAATATTGCGAACGCGGCGGCAATCTGGTTTATCAGTATCAAACACAGGAATTCGACGCCACGCCTTTTGGGCCGTATCCGTACAAGCTGGGCGCGCGCGCCGAAGAAGTTTCCGAAGAAGATTCCAAAATCACAATTCTCGATCCGGCGAATCCGATCTTTGCCGGACCGAACAAAATCACCTTGGCCGATTTCGACAACTGGGTGGAAGAGCGCGGATCGAAATGGATGAGCACATGGGATGAACGCTACAAGCCGTTGCTGGAATGCCACGACCGCGAACAGCCGCCACAAAAGGGTGGATTGATGTTTGCGCAATATGGCAAAGGCACGTTCGTTTATGCTGCCTATGCGTTTTATCGCCAGTTGCCAGCAGGTGTCCAAGGAGGCTATCGGTTGTTTGCCAACATCGTCAGTTTGAAAAAGTCACAGCGTTAGGAAGGTCACCGCTTGGCGAATGAAAGAAACCGTTGGGATTCAAAAGGCCGAAAGAAAACCTTTCGGCCTTTTGAACTAGGTGAGGAGGTGTGTCGCTTAGCAGAACGGTGCAAAGACTGGAACGATCAAATCACCGCTGGTATGGCGTAGCACATGCAGATTATGCCCGCCATTAAATTGTCCTGCTGTAGTGGCAGCGCCGGGGTTGAAGTTGATAACGGCACCGGAAATTGCTTTGTCCTGTTGGGTCCTAAATCTCATCCAGCCCGTGCGGCCAGCCGGAATCAGAGTCTGAAAGGCAGGCACGGTCAAAGGGAAGCTGTTTGATAATACTGAGTTCAACTGGCAAGAACCTGACTTTGTAAACTGAGCTCCATTTTCGGCATCGTCAAAAAGAGTTCCCTCAATGGTTCCAACAATTGACGAGCCAATCCCCAAATTGCCTTCCAAACAGTTTACAACTAGCAATGTTGAATTGCCGTCAACCGCGCTGGGGATTCTGTCAACAGTCAGCATGCGTCCTGCTGCGCTGTACTGAGTGCCGTCTAGCGCGATACTCGCTGTTACAGAGGTATTTGAGCAGCCGGGTACGTTTCCGTTGAAGAGCGCGGTGAAGCCCTCTGCTGCCAATTGGGCAGCGTGACCGGTTTCGAGTTTTACATGTTCGCTACCTACCAAATAGTTAAAACTTGTGGGACAGCCGATAGCACTATCAACAGCCATCGCAATCGCAAATCCTGTAATCCCTGGATCAATATCTGATGCCAGAAATGACGTAGTTTGATTTGCTGTTAAGCAAATGAAAGCGTCGGCAACAGAACAGTTTCCGGAAATCAGGTATAGATGAACCCACGCTGCCTGCGATGCATTGACGTTTGTGATCGAAAGGCTTGTATCCTTTTGCCCAGGATCCGCTGCAGAGGATGCATATAAATTAAAGACCAAGAGCGAGCTTGGAGCTTGATCGCTTAGTCTT
This sequence comes from uncultured Heliomicrobium sp., assembly GCA_964639915.1. Taxonomy (GTDB): domain Bacteria; phylum Acidobacteriota; class Blastocatellia; order RBC074; family RBC074; genus RBC074. The sequence continues at coordinate 5,770 of CAZXHW010000073.1, read as the reverse complement.
TGTGCCAAGCCGGTTAGAGAGCATGCCAGCATGAAAGCCAGCACGAACGTAAGCTTATACATGGACTTCATATTTTTCCTTTCCTATCAGGTCTTCGTAACGGGTTGGTCTAAGCACAGTTGATCCCTACTGCTTTCAGTAGCAACCAGGGCTGTGCCTGAAAATGAGCAGACGTCTCCCACAAGAGTTGATAAGTCGTCTCCTGTTTATAACTAGGGCTGTTTTACAGGTAGACGTTATGAATAAATTTTGGAAAGGGGATAAGAGCTTTGGCGTAAGTTGTAGCCGGGGAGAAGAGCTGGATCGCTTCGCTGATAAGGCGTCCGATGCCTGCACCTCTCTACCGTCATAGTGGTTTGAATGAGATGAAATCCTCCGCGCTTCGCGAATTTATTGTTAAAAAATGGACGGTTTTCGCGAGTTAGCAAGGATTATGCCAAATTTTGCGCATTCGCAGAATTTGATTTTTATTTAAGATGGGCTTAACGCTGGCTAAAATTATCCTACCTGCGGCAAAATACGCCTCCACCAAGACAATTTTGTTTTCCTATCAAAAACTGACGGCTTGAACCAAGATCAAGCCAACCGGATTTGCTAGCTGGGATTCGCTGACGCGCCATTGGTTGTCGGGCGCGTTTCCTCCATCACTCATCCATCAAGGAGACATCATGAAACACCAGCGTCTGCTCTTACAGACCGTTATTCTGCTGTCGGTTCTTGCGCTGAACGTGTGGGCGCAATCGTCCACTGGAGCCATTGTGGGCACAGTCAAGAACGGCAATGGAGAGGTCATTTCTGGCGCGCAAGTCGTCATTACCGAAGTGCAAACCAACAAACAAGTCACCGTTGTTACCAACGGCGATGGCTATTACAACTCACCGCCGTTGTCGGTAGGGCAATATCGAGTCGAAGCCCGCATGACTGGGTTTCGCAGCGCCGCGCGCAACAATGTGATCATTCAGATTCAGCAAACGCTGGCGGCGGATTTCACACTGGAAGTCGGTCAGGTTGCTGAAACTGTTGAAGTCACATCGCAAACCCCTGTGCTGGAAACCACCAGTTCAGTGTTGGGCAAGGTGGTGGACAATCGCCGCATCCTGGAATTGCCGCTTAACACGCGCAACGTGTATTCGCTGATCTTCTTGACACCGGGCGTGTCGGGAAGCATCGGCAACAATTACAACAGCCTGAGCTATTCAGTGAACGGCGCGCGACCGACCATGATGGATACGGTGATTGACGGTGTGACGGCTTCATTTCCGACGGTCAATGGCTTTACAGGGATTTCGATCTTTCCATCCGTAGATGCGATTCAGGAATTCAAAGTGATGGGAGCGACGTACCCGGCAGAGTTTGGACGAAGTTTGGGCAGCGTGCTCAACGTTGTGTTCAAATCAGGCACGAATCAATTTCACGGCAGCGCGTATGAGTTTTTGCGCAACTCGGTCTTCGACTCCAACAATTTTTTTGAAAACCGTGCCGGTCGTCCACTAGGAAGTTTCAAGCGCAGCCAGTTTGGCGGCCACGCCACCGGGCCGATCATCAAAAACAAAACGTTTTTCATGGGATCCTACGAAGGATTGCGCGCACGCCAATTTGCCACGCGCATCACTACTGTGCCGACGATTGAACAGCGCAACGGCGACTTCTCTAAAACGCTTAACCAAGCTGGAGCATTGATTCGCATCTTCAATCCGTTTACCACGCGAATGAATCCTGCCAACACGGCGCAATCTATCCGCGACCAGTTCACCGACAACAAGATTCCAGCGAATCTGATTGATCCTGTTGCGCTGAACATTTTGAAGTATTTTCCGCTGCCCAATCAGCCTGGTGATGCCAACACCTTCGCGAATAACTATGCCGCCAGCGGTTCAACTGAAACCAATTTGGATAACTATGATTTCCGAATTGATCATCGTTTTTCAGAGCGACAGACGTTTTTTGCTCGTTACTCGCACCGCTACACCGCAGACGTTCCGCTCCAATCCTTCCCAGATAATCTGACGATTGCTGAAGGCCGCGTCATTCAGGAAAACCGCGCGCGAAATTTTGTCGCCGAATATACGAACACACTGTCGCCGACGAAGGTCTGGACTTCGCGCCTTGGGTTTGCCCGCACCTTGTTCGTGTTTTCGAATCAGGGATTGGGCTTCAAACCTTCGCAGCTTGGTTTGCCAGTCGCAATTGACTCGGTCGTTGACCGGCAGATGTTTCCAGCCATCAGCGTTTCGGGCATGACCGGCCTGGGCGGCAACGACCATCGTTTCAATGCTTTCATGAGCTATCCGTTCGTGAACACCTTGTCGTGGACTTCGGGCAATCACAACTGGAAGTTCGGCGGTGAAGTTCGCATGATTCGCGTCAACGTTTGGGAAGCGCGTAATGCCGGAACTTTTGGCTTCAACGCTGGATTTACGCAAGGCCCCAACCCTACCACCGCTAGCAGCAGCGCGGGTTTGGGCATGGCGTCTTTCTTGTTAGGGGCAGGAACGACGGGCAATACGTTGATCCAAGGCTGGAAAAACGTCGCGGCGCAAAGCTTTTATTACGCCGGATATGCGCAGGACGATTGGCGCGTGAACAGCAAGCTGACGTTGAACTTAGGGATTCGGTATGACTTCGATTCGCCGCGCACTGAACGGTACAACCGCTTTAACTACTATGACCTTAATGCGCCCTCGCCGCTGGCATCAAAACAGACAGCGTTCCCGAACCTGAAAGGCGGGGTTGTTTTTGTTGGCGTCAACGGCGAACCGCGTCATCAATATTTCAAGGACACCAACAACCTCGCGCCGCGCCTGGGACTGGCGTATCAGCTAAACGAGAAAACAGCCATTCGCGCCGGTTATTCGCATATCTTCGGGCCGTCGAATCAGGCTGCGCAGGGAACGGTCGGGCCGTTTGGCTTCCGCATTGAATACCCTTGGCAAACGACGGTGGACAACGGGTTGACGCCATTCAACCTGCTGCGAAATCCGTATCCAAATGGTTTCCGCGCATTGCCAGGCGCAGCAGATGGGTTGCTGACACAGGTTGGAGCCAATCTTGAATAGGTGTTGCAGGACACGGTCACACCCTGGAGCCAACAGTGGAACTTGAATATTCAGCGTCAGTTGCCCTGGCAGATGAACCTAGAAGTCGCTTATGTCGGCACTCGCGGATTGCAGCTTTCGCGCAATGGCGAAGGCGGTTTGAGCCTGAACCAGCTTGATCCGAAATATCTTGCGATGGGTTCGCAACTGAACCAACTGGTGGACAATCCGTTTTTCGGGCTTGGCATTAACAGTGGTTTTTTTGCTTCACGGCAAATCAGTCGTGGGCAATTGCTGCGTCCGTATCCGCAGTTTACTGACTTGACGCCGCTTTATTCCAGCGGAGCTTCGTCGAACTATCACGCATTGCAAGTCACGTTCGGCAAACGGCTGACACAAGGGTTACAACTTGACGCGAATTACACCTGGGCAAAAAACATCGAAGAAGGGTTGACGCATCAGGACAGTTACAACCTTCGCTCCAGCCGTGGATTGGCGACGATTGATATTGCCCATCGTTTTGTCGTCAGCTACCTTTACGAATTGCCGTTTGGCAAAGGCCGCAAGTTTGGCGGCAGCGCTCCTGGCGTGCTGAATGCGGTGATTGGCGGCTGGCAATTCAACGGCATCACGACATTCCAAAGCGGCACGCCATTGACCATTACCGCGAATAATACAGCCGGATTATTCAATCCGCTGACGCGTCCGAACACCAATGGCAACGATCCAAATCTGAGCGGCAAAGTAGACGAACGGTTGAATCGGTATTTCGACACCAGCGTTTACAGCCAACCCGCCGCATTCACATTTGGCAACGTCGGCCCGACAGTGAACATTCGGAACGACGGCATCAAGAGCTTTGACCTGTCGTTGTTCAAGCAGTTCAACCCAATCGAGCGCATGGCGGTGCAGTTCCGCGTCGAGGCGTTGAACGCGTTCAACACGCCGCGTTTCGGCTCACCGAATACCAGCGTGACTTCGACGACGTTCGGCCAAATTACTTCGCAAGCCAATACGCCACGGCAATTGCAGTTTGGTTTAAAATTGTTGTGGTAAGACGTTGACTGAGTCAGCACCGCGACCGGTAGGAAGCGCCGATTCCGCAACGCGCTCCTTACCAGTCGCGGTACTGACACGAATATGCTTTTCCATTACCGCCTCGTATAATCGCTGCCGCCACCCCAAGTCTCAAAAATCAGCCTACGGAGGAAAAACACATGCGTGCTGATCTGGCGGACTGGATCGCCCTTAATATGGTTCGCGGCATCGGCCCTCGAACAGCCAATCAATTGCTCAGCCGATTTGGATCACCCGCTGGTGTATTTGCAGCTTCGTGGTTGGCGCTGCAAAAAGAAGGCTTGAAGCCGGAAACCATTCAGGAGCTTCAGGATTCATCCATCCTTGAAAAAGCCAATGCCGAAATCGAACGCCTGGAAAAGTTGAATGCCCAGGTCATCACGTTGGAAGATGACCAATATCCGGAATTGCTGCGCGAAATTCACGATCCGCCAATTGCGCTGTATGTGCGCGGCGATCTGCAAAAAGCGCTGGATCGCCCAGCTTTGGCGGTGGTCGGTTCGCGGCGCTGTTCGACGTATGGCGTCAACGTCGCTGAAAGTTTGTCCCGCGATCTGGCTTCGCATGGATTGACGATTGTTTCCGGCTTGGCGCGGGGCATTGATGCCGCAGCCCATCGCGGCGCCTTAGAGCCTGGTGGACAAACAATTGCTGTCGTCGGAACAGGACTGGAAAATACTTACCCAAAAGAACACAAAAAGCTGGAGGAACAAATTGTAGCCAATGGGGCTGTTGTGTCCGAGTTTCCACTGGGTACTCCTCCGTTGCCGCAAAACTTCCCCTACCGAAACCGTATCCTCAGTGGAATGTGTTTTGGAGTGCTGATCATTGAAGCCTCAGAACATAGCGGTTCGCTGATTACGGCGCGGTTGGCTTACGAACAAGGCCGCGAAGTTTTCGCGGTGCCGGGCAATATCACTTCGCAGACTTCCTTCGGCCCAAACTTTCTGATCAAAGACGGCGCAAAGTTGGTTCAAATCTGGCGCGATGTGGTTGATGAACTGCCGCGCGAAGCCAAGGAAAAACTGTTTGGCATCGAGCGTCCGGCAGCGGCCAAGTCAAACGTCCAGCCCATTTTCGAAGCCGTTGACCTTTCCGACGGCGAACGCAAAATTTTGGAGATATTATCCGTTGATGTTCCTGCCCATATTGACCAGTTGTTAATTTCCAGTGAAATGACTTCCTCCGATTTGATGAGCGCTTTGCTAGGTTTGGAGATGAAAGATAGAATCAGGCAGCTTCCGGGCAAAAGTTTTATCAAGAGGATTTGAAGTTCGCGGTTCGCAGTTCACAGTTCGCAGTGAATTGCAGTTGATGTCCGACTGTGAACTTGGAATAGTGAACTGTTTATGCTGGATTGGCTGAAATCGTGGTTTCTGGAAATTTCCGGCCAAGTGGTCTTCGCTCCAATGTATTTTGCTGCGCCGCTGATGGTGTTGGTCGGTGCATTGGATTCATCGCTGCTGTCGCTGCCCGAAGTGAATGATTACATCACCATCACGCGCATTGCGCACAATCCGAGTGAAGTTTATTATTTCCCACTCTTTCCGGCGATTGGCTCTGTGATTGGCTGTCTGGTGCTGTATCGCATAGCCAGAAGCGGCGAAAAGTTCATCTCTAAGCGGTTTCATCCCAAACATCTGAATCGCGTCAAAGAG
>CAZXHW010000072.1:0-15443 GCA_964639915.1 uncultured Heliomicrobium sp. | reverse complement strand
CCTGGACTCGACAGCCACTCTTGGCGGCTTGAAGCGATAGTAACGATAAAATGAACGCAACAATTTTACAGGTATGGGGAAAGCGCGTTTATCGCAAGTTTATTCCGGAATCTATTCGTGCCAGCCGACACTCGCTTCGCAGCAAAATCCGCCAATGGCGCTGGGATATAGCCAAGCGAAATGGCTCGTACGTATATAAAGAAATTGAGCCAGGCGTAAAGATGAAACTGTATGGTGATAGCGTTTTTTGTCGGATGGTCTACTTTTGGGAGTTTGAAATAGAGACGCGCCAGTTTTTGAAGTTTATCTTGCAGCCGGGGGATGTCTTTCTTGATGTTGGCGCAAACGTAGGCTTGTTTTCGTTAATAGCTTCTGGTTCCGTGGGAGCGAATGGCCGAGTTCACGCATTTGAACCTGTCGGAAAAACGTTTGGACGATTGGTTGATAACGTTAACCTTAATCAAATGCAAAACGTCGCCTGTCACCGCCTGGCACTTTCGGATAAAGGCGGTGAAGCGGTCATGACTATCGCCAAGGATGGTTATGACGCATGGAACTCCCTTGGCAAGCCTTATATGGGATCAGCGCTTGATTCCGAAACCGTGCCCACTCTTACGCTGGATCAATTTGTTGAAGAGCATTCATTATTTAACAAGATCAAAGCAATCAAGATTGATGTGGAAGGATGGGAAGCATACGTGCTTGCTGGCGGGGTGAAAACCCTGTCTTCTTCGCAAGCTCCTCTAATCATCATTGAATTTACTGAAGAGGCTGCTGCACTTGCCAACTCGTCTTGCAAAACACTTTTTGAAGCACTTCGCCAATTGGGGTACCAGATGTTTACTTTGACTGATGGTAAGAATAACTTCCCCCCACTTTTACCACTCGAAACTTTTCCGAATAGTAATGTAATTGCCACAAAGAACATGGCTGGATTAAAGCCGTTTATCACTGCCGCGCCGTAGCCAAAGCAGACAAACCCCAATGGATAGCCATCCGCGAATTACAATCATTACCCCGTCGTTCAATCAAGCTCAGTTCCTGGAGCAGACTATTACGTCGGTGCTTGATCAGAATTATCGCAACCTGGAATACATAATCATTGATGGCGGAAGCACAGATCGTAGCGTTGACATCATACAGAAATACGCAAGCCGTCTGGCTTATTGGGTAAGCGAGAAAGATCGTGGGCAGACGCACGCAATCAATAAAGGGTTGGAACACGCCACGGGCGATATCATCGCTTATCTGAATAGCGATGATTACTATTTGCCTGGAACGCTGCATCAAGTCGCCGAATATTTTCAAAAACATCCTGATGTTGATTTGCTGCATGGGCGGTGTCGTAGCGTTGATGTAAACGGCCAAAAAATCGGAGAACGATTTGGTGATATTTCAAGTTATGCTGAAATTCTGGATATATGGGATATCTGGTGGGGAAAACGAAATTTCGTGCAACCAGAAGTTTTTTGGACGCAGCGGATTACTAAAAAAATTGGCCCCTTTCGCGAAGAGCTTTATTTCGTGATGGATTACGATTATTGGATGCGGATTTTGCAGGCTGGCGGTCAGGTCGGACGAGTGGAGTGCGAACTCGCTTGTTTCCGTTTTCAACCGGATCAAAAATCGAATCATAGCGCGCGCGTTTCGGAAGAGTTATTGAAGGTTGTCCGCCCTCTGCTTTGGCAGCGACATCCGGCGCTTCCTAGAAAGAAGCAGATTCAATTACAGGGCAAGTGGTTATTCGATGTGGTGTTCAAAAACGAAGCCATGCGTTCGCTGGAACATGGACAGCCCCGATCCCGCAGATGGTTACAGTTATCCTGGTTGGTTTTGAGAAATCCGAAAATCCTGACTACGCGAATGCTCCGTCATCGCGTGGCCAACTCCATTGTCCCCGGCAGAAAGTATTAATGTCACTCGGCTCTGCTTATCTAAAATTTCGTCAGACGTTTGGCCACGGTTTAGGCACTGCCTATTACCGAGACATCGTTCGCCCACGCATTCTGGGGACGCCTCCAGTCGAAGGCACTACCGATATAAAGTGCGAAATTCACGTGCTGACTTATTCCCAGGACTGGCTGAATCTGATTTGGACGCTGAAATCTTTTTATGCTGTCAGCGGGCGCAAGTACGCTCTTTGCATACACGATGATGGCTCTCTGGATGAGATGGCGCGTAAAACTTTGCGGCAACATTTTCCGGCGGCTCGGCTGATTCTTCGTGCGGAAGCCGATGCGAAACTGGCTGAGGTTTTGCGCGATTATCCGCGCTGTCTGAAGTTTCGAAACACCAACCTGCTTGCCCCCAAAGTCTTTGATTTTATCGCCTACCTGCAATCCGACCGAATGGGTTTATTCGATAGTGACTTGTTATTTTTTAAAGAGCCTGCTGCTTACCTGCGTCGAGTCGAAGATGCTGACTATCAGAAAAACACATTCAATGCGGATTGTGGTGCTAGTGCTTACACGGTTGAACCTGATCTTGTTCGTCAGCATCTTGGGTTTGAATTGCATCCAATGATTAACAGCGGACTTGGCCTGATTCACCGGGATTCAATTCGCTGGGATTGGATCGAAGAGTTTCTGGCACTGCCTGGAATCCTGGAAGGCCATTTCTGGCGCATCGAACAAACGATTTATGCGTTGTGCAGTTCTCGGTTTGGAGTCGAGCTACTGCCCAACGAATATATGCTTTATTTAGAACCTAAGATAGATGATCGCCCTTTTCGTCATTACGTTGGAAGGATTCGGCACCTGATGTATAGCGAAGGAATGCGAACATTATTGAGATCGGGTTTATTGCAAGGCTTATCAAAAAATAACTTCTACGAAACTGCTTTCAAGAAATAACGACTCCCCAAATGTATTCGACGTAAAAACATGGGCTTTGAAATTCCTGTCGCTAAACCTGATCTTACCGGCAATGAAGAAGAGTATGTGCTTGATGCTTTGCGAACGTCGTGGATTTCATCCACGGGGCCGTATATCAATCGTTTTGAAAAAGAGTTTGCCACTCTTTGTGGCGTGCGCGCTGCCATCGGAGTTTGCAATGGCACGGTCGCTCTTCATCTGGCGTTGCTTACACTTGATGTGCGATCAGGGGATGAAGTGATTGTTCCCTCACTCACCTATATTGCTACTGCCAATGCTGTGCGTTATGTGGGAGCGGAACCCGTATTCGTTGACGTTGACCCGGAAACTTGGTGCATTGACCCGAAAAAGATTGAAGACGCAATCACGCCTCGCACCAAAGGAATCATCGCAGTACATTTATATGGGCATCCGGCTGATATGGATGAGATTAACCATATCGCCGGTGTGCATGGGTTATGGGTTGTCGAAGATGCTGCAGAAGCGCCCCTTGCGACATACAAAGGACAGCCGACAGGAGGGTTAGCGCCAATTGCAACATTCTCCTTTTACGGCAATAAGGTTTTTACTTGTGGCGAAGGGGGCGCATTGACCTTGTCTGATCCTAGCCTGGAATTACGTGCGCGCACATTACGAGGTCAGGGAATGGACCCAAGACGCCGTTACTATTTCCCTGTGACTGGATACAACTTTCGATTAACCAACATGGCCTGTGCCTTGCTTTGCGCACAACTCGAACGACGCGAACAAATTTTATACCGCAGGCGTGAAATCTTCTCGCTTTATAGCAGACTCCTTGCGGAGATTCCCGGCATTGGGCTACAGCCAAATGCACCCTGGGCTGTTATATCGCCGTGGCTGTTTAGCATTACAGTGAATGCGAAGGAATTTGGTAGGACGCGAGATGAATTGATGCAAGGGTTGGCAGACTGCGGGGCTGACACACGGCCTTTCTTTATTCCATTGCACACGCTCCCCCCTTTTCGTGAAGGCTCCCGCAAACGTGGCGAGGAATTGCCAGTGACGGTGTCTTTGGGGGCAGAGGGGATAAACTTGCCCACCTACAGCACGATGTCAGATACAGAAGTTGGACAGGTTGGAGAGGCCATCGCACGTTTGCACCGCTGAGTTATTGGAATGACAAATTTAGAATGCCGTTTAGTTCACCCCGATTATTCCGAAGCACTGGGGCGGTTCTTTCAGCGACTTGTTACATCAGGAACACATTGCGTTTTCCACCCACACCCATTGACCGTCGAAGAAGCAGCGGTTAAGTGCAGCTACAGTGGAAAAGATATTTACTACCTACTCGTTGAATCTGATGAAGTTATCGGTTATGGCATGTTACGAGGTTGGGATGATGGTTTTGCAGTACCTAGTTTGGGAATCGTTATTGACCCTTGTGAGCGCGGGCGTGGCTTGGGGCGGTTTCTGATGGAATTATTGCACCGTGCTGCACGAGAACGCGGGGCAACTCAGGTTAGGCTAAAAGTTTACCCTGACAACAACCCGGCTGTGGAATTATATAAATCCATGGGTTACGAGTTTGTCGGGGAGCATGAAGGCCAAATACTTGGCATTCTTGAATTCGAGAGCGACAGTCAAACTTAAGGAGCAAGATGGCAAGTGTACTGATCCCGACTAACGATCAAAGTCTTACTCCTTATTTGGTGGACGGATACCGTAAGTTAGGGTTTGAAGTCGTAACTGGAACTGCCAATTTTTTTCTTCGCGCTCATTCTTTTGATTTGGTGCATATACTTTGGCCAGAGGAGCTTACTGGATGGAAATCGCCAACTACAACGCAATTGAAAGAAGTTGGTGAGGCAGCAGAATGGTGGGCTGCCCAGGCTTCAATGATTGTCTCGGTGAATAACTTATATCCTCACGGCAGAGAAGGAGAGGAAGCATCCAAAGCACTTTATGAAATCTTCTATAAGCATTGTGATCTGATTTTGCATCACTGTGAAGCTTCAAGACGGTTGGTTAATGCGGAATTTCCGGTTTCAGTCGAACGACGCAATGTTATCACAACCATGTTTGGCTATCATCGCCACCTACCTTTACGATTTGACCGCAAATTGGCGCGCAGTTCGTTTGGATTTGAGCCGGATGAATTTGTGGCGCTTGTGTTTGGTGCGCTTCGCAACCGGAGCGAAATAAATTTGTTACGGTCTGGTTTCACTTCGGCGCGCGTGCCGCATAAACGATTGTTGATGGCTGGCCGATACGTTGAACCATTAGGACGCTTGGAGCGCAGGTGGCGTAATCTTATTTGGAATCAGTGGCTTCGTCAGCAAAGAGCGATTGTTGAAACTGATTTTATCCCTGATGACGAAGTCCATCGTTACTTTGAAGCTGCCGATGCCGTAGTGATCCCGCGGCTTACCGATTTAAGCTCAGGCGTGTTAGGGATGGGAATGACTTTTGGCACTTTGGTGATCGCACCAAACCACGGTTCCTTCCCAGATTATCTGACTGGTACTCCCAATCTGCTTTATGAATCAGCCGATGCGCGCAGTATGGCAGAAGCGATTGAGACTGCGGCACAGATTGATCGTACAGCGGCCGCCCAGCAGAACCGCGCCATCGTCTCTAGTTGGACTTGGGAGAATATCTTACAAACGGCACTCGCTGACTTGCCTGGGATGTCGCTACCTATGCGCAAGCTTGCTATGGCGTGAGAGCAATGACACCTCAAGTTTCCATCCTCATTCCTTGTTACAACGCTGAGCGCTGGGTGGCGCAAGCGATTGAAAGCGCGCTGGCGCAGAGTTGGGCGGAAAAGGAGATTATCGTCGTTGATGATGGCTCGACGGATAGAAGCCTTGAAGTGATTAAACGCTTCGATGGCCGCATACGCTGGGAATCCGGGCCAAATCATGGCGGTAATGTGGCGCGCAATCGCCTACTGGAACTCGCTAGAGGGGAGTGGGTGCAGTATCTGGACGCAGATGATTACTTGCTGCCCGATAAGATTGCAGAGCAGATGGAGTTTCTAACCGATCACCCGAATACTGACGTTGTCTTTAGCCCTGTCGTCCTAGAGCATTGGTCGGAAACCGGCGCACGATGTGAAGTACTGTCAATTCCAGAGCTGCACGATCTTTGGGTGCTACTTGCTCGGTGGTATTTGCCACAAACGGGAAGCCCCCTTTGGCGGCGACAGGCGATTCTGGATGTAAACGGATGGAAGCCGGATCAACCATGCTGCCAGGAACACGAGTTGTACTTGCGTCTGCTGATGACGGGTAAGCAATTTTCCTATTGCCCAAGCGCCGGTGCGGTTTATCGTCAATGGGGCGAACATACCGTCTGCAAGGGGAACAAACCGGAAGTGTACCGGCGGCGTTTGGAAATTAAGCAGCGGGCTGAAGACTTCCTGCTCCAAAACGGCGAACTTACCTTTGCCCGTCGTTGGGCAATCAATCAGGCCAGATTTGAAATGGCTCGCCTTGTTTGGCAATACGATCCGCAAACGGCTGCTGAAATTATGGAATCTGCATTGCGCTCCGATCCTGGATTCATCCCCGGCGGAAATGCTGCTCCCGCCTCTTACCGCTTGTTATTTCGGTTGTTGGGATTTCACCTGACGGAATCCATTGCTGCCTGGCGTCGGCAACTGTTCCATTCTGCCCCGCGTAACAAAGTTACTGCTGACTTCTAGCCCATGCTTTTTTCGGTGATCATCCCAACTTATAACCGTGCTCGCCTATTAGGGAAGACACTAGAATCTATTTTTGCCCAGGATTTCAAAGATTTTGAAGTGATTGTTGTAGACGATGGTTCGACCGACGATACAGAAGAGGTCGTCCGATTATGGAAAGATAGGATTCAATTTTTGCGGACGGAGCACATAGGGCCGGGAGCAGCTCGTAACTTTGGTACCGTTCAGGCGAAGGGCGAATATATCGCTTTCCTTGACAGTGATGATTTGTGGTTTTCGTGGACGCTGAAAACTTTTGCTGAACTAATTCAAGTACATGATCGTCCGGTGATTCTATCAGCAAGGCTAATCCCATTTCTTGATGAAGCAGAACTATCTTCGACAAAGGTGACACCGACTAGAGCTGAAACATTTGATGATTATTTAGCCTCACATCGTCAGGCTTATTTTGTTGGTGCCGGAATGTCCGTTTTGCGGCGAGAAGAGTTTTTGAAAATCGGCGGTTACACTGAAAAACTGTCCTGTGTAGAGGATCATGATTTGATAATGCGCCTGGGAATTGCGGGCGGATTCGTGCAGATCATCGAACCTTTCACGCTTGGCTGGCGACGACATGAAGGCAGTGTGACGATGAATACGCAAAAGCTTTATGAAGGCATCCAATATTTGATTCTGCAAGAACTGTTGGGGCACTACCCAGGAGGCCATCAACGGCTGCGTCAACGCCGCGAAATTATCTCGCGTCACGTTCGATCCGCAGTGATGCAATGTCTTAAGCAAGGGCTACGGCAGGAAGCCTGGGCATTGTATTGTGCGACTTTTCAATGGCATGTGGCTTTGGGCCGGTGGAAATATCTGACTGGGTTTTGCGTAAAGGCATTTATTGCTGATGTGCGAACTTTATCCCACACCTGAATGAATCCTCTCTACTCCATCGTACATTTTAGTACTGGAATTTCTTCACGGTTGCGTAATGTATGGTTCCGAACGCTGGGCGTGCGAATTGGCGGTTATGTCTGGATGCGGCGTATTTCCATTCCGCGACAATGGGGAGACATAACATTGGAAGGCGGGATAGCTCTTGATGACGGGGTAATTTTGTTATGTAGCGGGATTGAAAAGCCCAATAAACTTGTAATTCGTCAGGGAACCTACATAAACCGTTACACGATGATTGATGTGCATGAGCAAGTAGAAATTGGCAGGAACTGCATGATCGGTCCGCAGTGTTATATCACCGACGCCAATCACGGAACGGCACCAGGGATTACCGTCAACAATCAAACAATGAAAATTAGTCCAGTCACAATTGAGGACGATGTATGGCTTGGCGCAGGCGTAATTGTGTTACCAGGAGTTCGTATAGGCCGAAGTGCGGTAATTGGTGCAGGCGCAGTTGTTACAAAAGATGTCCCTGCCGAAAGTGTTTATGCTGGTGTACCTGCGCGTAGCATCGGCCACCGTCAATCGAAGAAACGTCCTCAGAAATGATTGTGTGATTTATGGGTTCTGATTTTGCTTCGGTAGTCATTCCTACTTTTAATCGGGTTGATGAGTTGCGTAATCTGCTGCGGTCGGCACTGGCCCAGACTGTTCCGGTGGAGATTCACGTGATGGATGATGGCGGCGACCAGACGACCGCTGAGATGATTCGGAATGAGTTTCCGCAGGTAAATTATCACTGTCTAGCAAGAGGCCGAGGGCCAGCGTATCAGCGCAATCGTGGGATTGAGATGGCCTCCAGCAATATTGTGTTTCCAGTTGACGATGATTCGTTTTTCATTTCGCCACAGACCATTGAACAAACGCTATCTGAATTCAATCATTCCCGTATTGCAGCAGTCGGCATTCCTTATATCAATATTCGGCAAGATCAGGTTGTTCGACAGCGTGCGCCGGAAAACGGCCGTACCTACATTGCTTCAACATTTTTTGGAGCTTCGCACGCCATCCGCCGAGATATATTTTTGAAAGTCGGTGGATACCGGGAGCACTTTTTTTACATGGGCGAGGAAGGTGATCTTTGTTTGCGAATGATGGATGCTGGTTATCTTACCAGGCTTGGCAATGCTGACCCGATTCATCATCTAGAATCTCCCAGACGAAATCTTGGCCGGGCCGGATTCACGGGACGCCGGAATGATGTCCTTTTTACCTGGCATAATGTTCCTTCAACTCACTTGCTTCCACATTTGGCTGGTACAACTGTCAATGGCGTGCGTACGGCGATTGGTTCTGGATGTTTCTGGGGAATGATAAAAGGCACAGCAACCGGTTATGCCGATATTTTTAGACGTTGGCAAGAACGCCAGCCAGTCCCGCAGACAATTTACCGGCTTCATCGGCTACTCAAAAAACAGGGGCCGAAGTTGCTGGAAGAGGTTGAGCAATTGTTACCGCCACTAAAGAAACAGGGCTTAGTCATTTAGAATGGATTGATCATCGCCTGTTATTGCTTAGCAGTGAGTATAGGAAAGAAGAAAACTAGCGGTAGGTGCGCGTCTAGGTTGGTGAACTTGCAATGAAATTGGTTGTTAATGAGCAGCCTTGGATTAGCTGTCAGATTGGTTCCCGCGAACATTACGCTATACCGCGCTCTTTATACAGAATCGGCAAGCTATCCTGTTTGGTTACTGATTTCTGGGTGAAGCCTGGGAATCCATTAGCAATCATCAAACAAAACCTGCGAGAACGATTTGATGCGGAACTTTTGACCGCCAATGTGCGGGCGTTGAATGTAAGCGCTCTGGCGTATGAAGCGCAGGCGCAAATGACAGGGATTACCGGCTGGGAATTGATGATCAAACGGAACGAATGGTTTCAGCGACAGGCCGTCATCAAGCTGGATCGTTATTGTAAAAGTCTGAAACCCGAAACTGTAACGCTGTTTGGATACAGTTATGCTGCGCTTGGGCTTTTTGAATTTGCGCGCGCGCGCGGTTGGCAAACGGTGCTGGGGCAGATTGATCCGGGATTGCCGGAGGAAAGAATCGTCGCGCGTATTTACGACGATAACCCGGCGCAACGTGGCAGTTGGCAACCTGCTCCGCAGGTGTATTGGGACAACTGGCGGCGCGAATGTTCTTTGGCGGACCGAATTGTTGTGAATTCTGTCTGGTCGCGCGATGCGCTGTTGCAGGAAAACGTGGCCGCAGAAAAGATTGCTGTCGTTCCGCTGGCATTCAATGGCGATGCATCGGCACGCGAATTTCATCGTAAATATCCGGCAAGGTTTACAACAGAACGGCCCTTGCGTGTGTTGTTTCTGGGGCAGGTAAACCTGCGCAAAGGCTTGGCTCCGCTGATGGAAGCGATTGATTTATTGCAAGATCAGGATGTGGAATTCTGGTTTGTCGGGCCGATTCAAATCACCGTGCCGCCGGCATTGCAACAGAATGCGCGCGTAAAATGGATAGGCCCTGTTCCGGGCAGTCAAACAGCCCCGTATTATCAACAAGCGGATGTGTTCATCTTTCCCACTTTTTCAGACGGGTTTGGTTTGACACAGTTAGAAGCACAGGCCTGGAAACTGCCCGTAATTGCTTCCCGATTTTGCGGCGATGTTGTGCAGGATGGCGTTAATGGACTTTTGCTGTCTGAAATTTCCGCCGAAGCTATTGCCACAGTTTTGCTGAATTTGCTGCGCAATCCTGATCGGCTTCGACACTTAGCTGAGCAATCTGAAGTCGGCGAAAAGTTTAGCCTGGATTCTTTGGCTTCCGCACTTCTGAATTTATAAATCATGCAATCTATTGCTGCTGCAAATTATCAACCACTGAATGTGGTAACCAAATCAACCGGAACTACTCGTTATCCATTGCTCGGCATTCTTTCCTCTATGTTGGGCACTTTTGTTGCGGTGAATCTGATCCCGGCGGACCCTGAGCCAAATTGGGCACTGCTTCCTTCGGCGGCGGCAATGACGATTGGGTTTGCAATTGCGCCGGTCGCCGCCGCCATCCGCGATCCAAAAGCGCTTTTGCGTGGCGAACATCTGTTGGCTCTAAGCCCGATTTACTGGCTGTTGCTGGATTTGCTGCAAGGCGCGTACCCGATGACGGACATGAAGCCGGAACATATCTCCACTGCGTTCTACTGCATCGGCCTTTTTGTGACTGCGGTATGGGTGGCCTCTTTTGGCCGCCAGTGGCAGGTTCCTGGACCAATCATCAGATCTGTTTCACAGGATTTTTCCGCCAATACTTACTTTGCACTGACTGCCGCAGCGTTTTTCATCGGGATGCTGAAATTCGCCATTCCGACGAACTTCAACGTAATCGAAATGTTTTCGTATGTTGGCCAGGGACGTTGGGCTGGCCCCTGGGCGCGCGGACAATTGGGCGGATGGGATGCGTTTCTGGATCAATTGCAATACTTCGGTTATCTATTGCCAGCGCTGACGGTTATCGTCGCCAGCCGCGCTGGCTGGTTACATTGGCAAACACTGACGTCTGCTGTCATGTCGGTCATTATGGCAATCTTTTTGGCGCAAAGCGGCAGCCGCCGCGTGATTGGCGTGGTGTTTGGAATGGCATTTATTTTATGGGTTCTGAGCCAGCAGCGGCTGCGGGTAAAGCATATCCTTACCACGGCAATCGGAGTTGTGGCACTCCTTACCGTCCTGCAAATCATGGTTGAATACCGGAATGTCGGTCTGGGAGAAATTGTAGAAGATCGGCAGCAGGGATTGGTGATGGAACGAAATTACCTGCACGTTGATGACAATATCTATCGCCTGTGTCAGATCATTGAGCTAATCCCGGACCGTTATCCCTACGTGTATCACAAATATGTCTTTTGGGTATTCGTCCGGCCCATTCCACGCGTGATTTGGCCCGACAAACCGATTGATCCGGGCTTCGATTTGCCAACGGCAGTGGGTGTCGAAGGCGTTTCTTTTTCCTCTACAGTGATTGGCGAACTTTACATGTCGCTGGGGTGGATTGGCATTTTATTGGGAGGGTTATTTTATGGCCGGTTGGCGGGAATGGCTAACGGACTGCTGACGCAAAGCGTTACGTTCAGTTCTTTGGTAATTTACAGCACCATGATGATGGCGTTGTTTACCGGGATGCGTTCAATGTTGGAACTGGTGTTGGTCAGTTATGTGGTGTTGGCCTGGGTTGGATTGTCCTGGATATTTACTCGCCTCTATGGTCGCAAAACGATGTCAGCGACGGGCGGCATCGGCAGCGTTTGATACGGACGATTTATCGGCGGCTATGCAAATCGTTACTATCACCGACATTCCCTCTCCTTACCAGGTGGAGCTTTTCAACGCTGTAACTTCATTAAATGAATTTGGTTTGAAGATTTTCTATCTTCGCAAAACCTGTAGCTCGCGAAATTGGACTGAAGCTTCACTTTCTCACGAAGCAGTATTTTTAGACTCCGAATCATGCGCGATCAACGATGTGCGTGCGAACGTTCTGAATGCTGACCTTGCTGTTTTTAACTACTATGCGGATCGCAAGGCGAACGAACTTCTGAATTTGCGCGCAGCCAGTGGAAAGCCGTGGACATTTTGGGGAGAGCGTCCCGGATTTCGAAAACCGGAATGGCTTGGCCGAGTCCGTCGCCAATTCAGGCTGGCGCAATTGCATGCTTCTTACGCTCCGATCTGGGGAATCGGGCAATTTGCTGTGGATCAGTACAAACTGGAATTTGGTTCGCGGCGAGCGTATTACAATCTTCCATACTTTTCGGACCTTGAACGCTTTCAATCTATTGGGCGGAAAGCCAAACAATCGGGTTCAGATCGGGTCTTTCTTTTTTCTGGCTCACTGATTCATCGCAAAGGGGTGGATTTACTTGCGCGGGCTTTTGTGCGGCTGGCGCGCGAATTGTCGAATATTCGTTTGAAGCTGATGGGAACCGGCGAATTGCACGATTCCCTGAGAAAAACCTTGCAGCCCGTAAATGATCGCGTGGAGTTTTTGGGGTTCAAGGATTGGGCGGAGCTTCCTGCCTGTTATGTCGAAGCGGACGTGCTGTGTGTGCCATCGCGTTATGATGGATGGGGATTGGTGGTTCCGGAAGGGCTTGCCGCTGGATTGCCAGTCATCGCCACCAATCAAATGGGCGCGGCATTGGAATTGATCAAACCCGGCAGCAATGGATGGTTGTTGCCCGCAGGGGATGAAGATGCACTGTTCGCTGCATTACGCGAAGCGGCTCTGTTACCGGCGGATGAACTGATTCAACGTTCGGATTGCGCGCGCGACAGCATTGCCGAACACAGTTTACGGCATGGCGCGGAACGGTTTCTTCACGCAGCACAGGATGTCTTGGATAACTGGGGAACGGATCATGCAGAAGCCCGCATGGAGTAAGGGCGAATGACACACTTACTCCGGGCATGTTTCTGCAAGTTTGATAAAAGCCATGTGTGGAATTGCCGGTATATTCCAAACCAAAACTGAATCGTTAAACATCGAAAAGCCTTTAAGGCAGATGCAAAACGCCATTCGTCATCGTGGCCCGGATGATGAAGGGATATATCTGTCTCCGGATGGCAAGGTTGGTTTGGCGCACAGCAGGCTTTCGATTCTTGATCTTTCTCCTGCCGGGCATCAACCCATGGCTTCGCCTGATGGGCGGTACTGGATTACCTTTAACGGCGAAATCTATAACTTCCGGGAATTGCGCCGGGAATTGCAGGATGTTGGCGAAAGTTTCGTTTCACAGTCTGATACTGAAATCATCCTGCGGCTGTACGCGCTTTATGGCGTTGAGGGGCTGCAACGGTTGCGCGGCATGTTCGCGCTGGCGTTGTGGGATGCACAAGAAAAGACCCTGTTGCTAATCCGCGACCGGTTGGGCATCAAACCGCTTTATTATTCCGTCGAAAATGGAACGCTGATTTTTGCATCGGAAGTGCGGGCGATTCTGGCGACTGATCTGGTGTCGCGCCAGATTGATCCCATTGCGCTGAACGAATACCTGGCCTATCAATCCATTCCCGCGCCCCGAACCTTGATCCAAGGGATAAAGACATTGCCGCCCGGCAATTGGTTGACCATCAACGCATCCGGGCAAATTCAGCAGACGGCCTATTGGGATTTACTGCAAAGCCATTCAACAGAAGCGCACGGCGCTGACAAGCCCGCGACCGTGCGCCGTGTCGGTGAATTATTGCGCGAAGCGACAAAGCTGCATTTGGTCAGCGATGTGCCGGTCGGTGTCTTTTTGTCAGGCGGCATTGATTCCAGCGCGATTACTGCATTGATTCGCGAAGCGGGGCATACGCCACACACGTTTTCCGTGGTTTTTGCTGAAAGCAACTTTGACGAATCTGTTTATGCCAGACAGGTTGCCGAACGGTTTGGCGCGGAACATACAGAAATCCGATTGACCGAAAACGCAATGCTGGATCAGTTACCTGCGGCGCTGGCTGCGATGGATCAACCGACAGGTGATGGCGTCAACAGTTATGTCGTTTCGCAGGCGGTCAGGAACGCGGGTGTGAAGGTGGCGCTTTCCGGTTTGGGCGGGGATGAGTTTTTTGCCGGGTACTCTTCGTTTGTTCGCCTGGAAAAGGCGATGAAATACCAGCAACGCGGCGCATATTTGCCAGCATCCGCGCGCAATTTGTTGGCACGCGCGGTTGAAATGGCCGGGGGCAAATCCATCCAGGCAGCAAAAGCCGCCGCTATGATTGGCAGCGATGGTTCTTTGGCGCAGATGTATCCGGTAACACGCCAGGTTCTTTCCTTGTCCCAGCGGCGCTCCCTGCTCACAGAACAATGGCGACATCTGAATGAGGATTGGCGCGATCCGTATGTGGCTTTGCTGCAAACAGCCTATCAAAATACGGGCGGGGCAGGGTTGCTGGCACAGATTTCCTATGCCGAAGCGCGCACGTACATGCACGACGTGCTGTTGCGTGACAGCGACCAGATGAGCATGGCGCATGCGTTGGAAGTGCGCGTGCCGCTGCTTGATCACAAACTGGTCGAATATTTAATGGGTGTGCCGGATGAATATAAACGTCCAAACGGCACCCCGAAATCTTTGCTGGTTGCCAGTTTGGGCAATCTGTTGCCTGACGATGTGGTGCATCGGCCTAAACAAGGGTTCACCTTTCCTTTTGCGAATTGGATGCGCAGTGAATTGCGTGCGTTTTGTGAAACCCGGCTTGATCCGCAACGCATCGCCAGTCGTGGAATTTTCGACGCGCGCGAAGTTGACAGGTTGTGGAAATCTTTCCTTGCTGGATCGGCGGAAGTTTCCTGGTCCCGGTTATGGGTCCTGGTCGTACTGGAAGAGTGGTTGGAACAAAATCAGGTGCGATGTTGAGGATTGAGCACATTTTTCGTCCCGGTAGGGACGGTTTGATAATAGCCCGGCGATTCATCGCCGGGAAAAGTTACGTGCTGTAGCCAAGTCCCGTAGGGATGACTGAGGCCCGCATTTGGCAGGGCGTTCAGCCGTTCCTACGGAACTCATCGGAAAATTGTCATACTCCCAGCGATAAATCGCTGGGCTATTTTCAATTGTCCCTTCTGGACATTTTGGAAAGTGTTGAGACATCAGAGGGCGATGCCAGACATAGCACTAACTAAAAATAACGTGCAGCCGTTAAAAATTCTGCACGTCATTCCTTCGATTGCTGCGCGTTATGGGGGGCCTAGTCAGGCAATTTATTCCACTTGTCGTTCATTGCTGGCGGAAGGCGTTGAAATTCTGATTGCTACCACCAATGCAGATGGCGAAAGCGTGCTGCCAGTCGTGTTGGAACAGAAAATACCTTACCAGGGTGTTGCGACCATCTTTTTTGACCGGCAATTTAGCGAAGCGTTGAAGTATTCGCGTCCGCTGGCTGGATGGCTGAACCAAAATGTCGGCGATTTCGACTTGGTGCATATTCACGCCGTCTTCTCACATGCCTGTATTGCGGCGGC
>CAZXHW010000071.1:0-15598 GCA_964639915.1 uncultured Heliomicrobium sp. | reverse complement strand
AGCGCTTTTGCCTGACGAACCAATTCCAATCCCACCACCGGATCGGGATTTTCTTTCGTTTTGGTTTGATAAACCGGACCGACGGCAATGTAGTTTGCCGAAGTTTCCAGCGCGGCATTGAACTGCTCCAGCGAGTGAGTCGAAACGCCAATGATTTTGTCTTCGCCCAAAATCTCACGGGCTTCTTCAACAGATAAATCTTCCTGCCCCAAGTGAACGCCGTCGGCTCCGGAAGTCAGCGCCACATCTACGCGGTCGTTTATGATCAGTCGGGCTCCGGCGGCTTGTGTTATGGTCAGGCAGGCTCGTGCCGCGTCCAGCAATTCTTTGGCGCTGGCATCTTTGTCACGCAACTGAATCAGTCGCGCGCCGCCCGCCAGCATCATCCGCACAATTTCTTCGTGCGTGCAATTGGATAACTGGCAATCCGTGATTGGATACAGTTTCGGGATTTGGAACATAACAGGATTATGTCCGATCAATTCGCCTCTTCAAAGCCGGGAAGTTACAGAAATTTCCCGTTCGCCAATTGAAATGCAATGTGTATAATTTGCGCCGTTCCATAACAGGATGCCGATGCGAGACGGAAGGTGAAGTTGCTTCCGAGGCTACCCAACCTGAAACCAACACTCCCCTTTGTTACAAACTGCAACTCACAAATTGAAATCACCTGAAAAAGGTGAGGAGGAGGAATTATGAAATCTCGTATTTTTGCTTCATCGTTATTACTCGCCGCAGCGCTTTTTCTGATGGCCTGCCCCAGCCAAACCACAATCAACAAAATCAACGGAGATCCGGAACGCTACCGTGGCAAAGAAGTGATGATTGTCGGCACAGTCACAAACAGCTATGGTGCGGCGGGATTTGGCGCTTACGAGTTAAGCGATGAAACCGGAAAGATATGGGTGCTGACGAAACGTGGAACCCCCAGCAAAGGAGCCCGTGTAGGGGCAGTTGGAAGATATATGCAAGGCGTAAACTGGGGCGGGCAAAATTACGGCAGTTCAATCGAAGAAACTGACCGGAAAGTTCGATAAGCGGCAACAGTTGAAGAACGGAAAGAGGCGGCAAATGAGAATGTCAATTTTCATTTGCCGCCTTTTTACTTGGATTATGCCGCCACTGGAGCAGTCGCTTTCGGACGCCCATGAATTTTGATGGAGTCGTAGTCTTCTGCTTCGACAGTAAATTCATAATTGCGGGCCGGTTGGTATTTGCCCATCATTTCGTTGAATTTCACAACCATGGGTTCGACAAAATCATGCATCAAGGCGCTTTCTTCAACGACTTTGTGCTGAACGTGGGCAACATCATCTTTGCTGATGCCGACGTGATGCATCAATCGGAGAGGTAAATCCTTTGCCTCCGAAACTCCGGTATCAATGCAATAATCCTGGTTGCGAGCCTCTAACTCCAAGAGCTGTTTATAGAATGTTTCATTGTTATTAAAAGCCAGGCTATTTTCCATGATCTGTCCTCCGTAAAACATTCAGCGCTGGTGCTGATGATTTTTATTTCGCTTTCCTTGGACAATCGTGCCAAAAGAAAGCACGTTGAAACATAAGGTTAGACACGAAAGAACTGGGGAAAAACACTGAATTAGTGCGCGGGGAAAATGATTACTGACTTTTGCGTTGTTCGAGAAAAAAGGTAGTTCAGGCGGTTGGAAATGTCAATTTTTTTGCACTGGAACCTGGACTGGCGACCTTTTGGGGCGACGTTCCGTAGCGGTAGGGTAAAACTTGTTCAACATTCGGTAAACCAACAAGACAGCCAGTACTACGCCAAAAGCCCGTGGCAAGTTCACATCAGCTTTGACCAGCAGGTAATAATGCCAAACACCAGCAATTGCGGCGGGGAAAATCAGTTTATGAAGCCGATTCCATTTTCGTCCCCCTAACCGTTTGATCATCTTGCTGGTTGAAGTCACCGCCAGCGGGACCATCGCCAGAAAAGCGAACATGCCTAAAAAGATAAACGGTCGTTTCACCGTGTCTTCTACAATCGCGCGAAAGGCAAATCCCTTGTCGAACCAAGTGTAGGCCAGCAAATGCAGACAGCCGTAAAAGAATGCATACAGCCCCATCATCTTTCGAAACTGCACCATCCACGGCAATCCCAGAATCTTTCGCAAAGGCGTCACCGCCAGCGTCAGTAGCAGGAAAACCAGCGTCAGCGTGCCGGTCGTGTGCAGCACGAATTCTGGGGGATTGGTTCCCAACCGATGGTGATAGGCGTCCCAAGCCAGCAAGGAAACCGGCACTGCTGCATTTACGAAGACTGCGGTTTTGGCAAATTTGACGTCAGGCATAATGTTCAATAGTTCGTTTTCAAATCCATCCCCGAATACAAGCTTGCGACTTGATCGCCATAGCCATTGAACATCAGGGTATCGCGCAAGCCGTATTCGCCGATTCGGCGTTCGGTCGCCTGTGTCCAGCGTGGATGCGAAACTCCAGGATTGACGTTCGAGTAAAAGCCATATTCGTCCGGCCCAACTTCGCTCCAGGTTGAAGTCGGCTGGTCCTTAACCAGCAAAATCTTGACGATGGATTTGATGCTTTTGAAGCCGTATTTCCAGGGCACAACCAAACGCAATGGAGCGCCGTTTTGCGGCGGCAGCGTTTTTCCGTAAAGCCCAGAAGCCAGAAGCGTCAACGGATGCATGGCTTCGTCCAATCGCAAGCCTTCGACATAAGGCCAGGGCAACACGTCGCGGCTTTGATTCGGCATTCGCTCCGGATCAAAAAGCGTGATGAATTTGACGAAACCCGCTTCGCCCATTGGTTCGACTTGTTTCAATAACTCAGCCAGCGGAAACCCCATCCACGGAATGACCATTGACCACGCTTCGACACAACGAAAGCGATAAACGCGATCTTCCAGCGGAGCAAGTTTCAGAAGCTCGTCCAGGTCAAACGTCTTCGGCTTGTGAACCATTCCGCCGACTTCCACCGTCCAGGGACGAGTGACAAAGTTTTGGGCGCGACGCGCGACGTCCTCTTTGCTGGTCGAGAATTCGTAAAAGTTGTTGTAATTCGTGATGTCTTTGAAAGCGTTGGCCGGTTGACCTTCGGGAGTGAAGTAGCCACCTTTCGTCTGAAGCGCGGCGAGGTCAGGTTTTCTTGCTTCACGACCAGAAGTGTTTAGCGTTCTGTAAAGCAATCCAGTTGCTGTAGTTGTCGCTGCCAGAATTCCGCCACGAATGAAATTGCGGCGATTCCAATACGTTTTCTCGTCGGTTATCTCGCTACTTTTGATCTCCTCTGAGTTTTTGATCAGCATTTTTTCTCCTTCATTTTGAACCAGCGACATCTTCCGTCATTGCAGCCACAAGATGAATATCACACTTCGGAAATTTTATTCCCTTCGCAATCTTGAGCGCTTCTTCGTACAGGCGGGCTTCAAGCTATAATCCACGTTCGTAATTACGATTCTGCAAACAACTACAGATTTCATGCCATTGATTGAGGAAATACTGCAACAATCGGTCGCGGCTTTGAAAGCGGCCTTTCTGGACAACGGCGAAGCCTTGCCCCAGGGCCTGCTTGAAGCGTTGGAAAACGACCAACGGCAAGGCGCGCGCGCGTTGGCAACCAGACTTCGCGTGCGGCAGGCTGAAAACCGAGCTGAAGGCCAGCGATTGCGACACTTGCTGAAATTTGAATCCGAGTTGTGGGGGCAAGGATTTGAAATGATCGCTGGCGTTGATGAAGCCGGAGTTGGTCCGCTGGCTGGGCCCGTTGTCGCCGGATCCGTAATTTTGCCAAGGAGTTACAAGCTGCGCGAACTGAACGATTCAAAAAAGCTGGACGAAACCACGCGCGATCAATTGGCGGAAAAAATCAAAACCGATTCTCTCGCCTGGGCAATCGGAATCGCCGAAGTTGAAGAAATTGACCAATTGAATATTTATCACGCCGGTTTGCTGGCAATGCGCCGCGCTGTTGAAGCGTTAAGCATCAACCCTGATTTCGTTCTGGTTGATGCACGAAGGATTCCTGAGCTGGTCATGCCGCAACGCGGCATCGTGCGTGGAGATTCACTTTCGGCCAGCATTGCGGCGGCTTCCGTTCTGGCAAAAACCGCGCGCGACGCAATGATGCTGAAATTGGATCAACAATTTCCAGGCTATGGCTTGGCGGGACACAAAGGTTATTCGACGCCGGAACACTTCGCAGCGTTGAAAAAACTTGGCGCTTCGCCGATTCATCGCCGCAGCTTTCGCCCTGTGCGTGAAGTATTAGGGCTGGACCCGACGCAAATCGCTTTGTTTCATCTGGATTAAAGAACACGATGAGTCCACAGAAAAAAGTTTTCGGTCCACTTCTGTTCGTTTCAGCTCTGGTGGCTGTGGCATTGACCTGGTTTTATTTCGTTCACGAAAGTCTTCCAAAGTTTATACGCGCGCCAACTTCCCTGTTGCTTGCGCCGGTCGCAATCGTTGACGGGCTTTGTTACGCAATGGGAATCAGCGGAATTTACGGAAAACTGATCCCTGTCTTTTTAGTCAATTGGGTTTCCGCATTTTTCTTTTGTTGGGCGATGGTAGCTGTGAAGCGAAAATGGGATCGTAAATCATATTCGTCATCGTCAACTTGACGCTCAAGAATGGCTACACCACAAACAAAATATGTCACCGCTTCGCTGGCTGATCCGCGCGATTCGATTGGTTTCGTGCTTCGACTTGGACGTTCGTTGCATACTTACGGATACCCCGCGCACAGGCTGGAAGAAGTAATGAGCCGAGCCGCTGACCGTTTGCGGCTGACAGGTCAATTCTTTTCAACACCGACTTCGATCTTCGCTTCATTCGGCAAACAGGAAGAACAACAAACTTTCCTGATGCGCGTTACGCCGGGCGAAGTCAACCTGGGCAAACTGGCTGAATTGGACGATGTGACAACGGGCGTATTGCGCGGAGCGGTTAGCGCAGCGGAAGGCTCTGAAAAGATCGAAGAAATTCTGGCGGCTCCATCGCGGTACGGCAGCACATTGACGGTAATGGCGTTTGGAATGGCCTCGGCTGCGGCTTCACGGTTTTTGGGCGGAGGGCTGAAGGAAATCGGCATCTCGGCTTTAATCGGACTGTTGATCGGCCTTCTTTCTGTCTTTGTGGGAAAGTATCCAACCTGGAGCCGGGTGTTTGAACCGGTTGCAGCGTTTACAGCCTCCGCAGTGGCAGCCGCTTTAAGCTTTGGTATCGGGCCTTACGCGGTTTCAAACGCCACGCTGGCCGGGTTAATTATTCTGATGCCCGGTTTGACACTGACAGCGGCAATGATCGAATTGTCTTCGCAGCATTTGTCTTCGGGCACTGCGCGTTTGAGTGGTGCGTTCGTCATTTTCATCGGAATGGGATTCGGCGTTGCGGTTGGCGACACAGTTTCTCAAGCGGTGTTTGGCAATCCGCAAATCGCCCGCGCCGTGCAATTGCCCGGTTGGACAGAATTGATTGCGCTGGTAACGATGCCATTGGCGCTGACCGTTTTGCTGAAAGCCCATTGGAGGGATGCCGTTTGGATCGTCATTGCCGGAGCATTGGCTGTCGGCGGAGCAAAGCTTGGCGCAAGCTTTCTAGGGCCGGAACTGGGCGTTTTTTTGGGCGCATTGACTGTGGGCATCGCCAGCAACTGGTATTCGCGCTTGCTGGATCATCCGGCGATCATCACGCAAGTCCCCGGCATTCTATTGCTGGTTCCCGGCAGCGTGGGTTTTCGCGGACTGGCTGCATTGCTGGATAGACAGATCGTTTCCGGCGTAGATACGACGTTCAAAATGATTTTGACTGCAATGGCATTGGTTGCCGGAACGTTGATTGCCAACATCGTTGTTCCGTCGCGCAGAGAGCTTTGACAACCAAGTCAGTACCGCGCGGGAGGCTTCGCAAATGACCCGTTCCTTCCCCGTATAGTACTGACCCAAATCACAAGGAGAACTTCACCATGGCAAACAGAGTAAACCATCAATGGCGGCTGGCTGCTCGCCCGGAAGGACTGTTCAAAGAAAGCGATTTCACCTGGACGGAAGAAGCCGTTCCGGAATTGCAGGACGGACAGATTCTGGTTCATAACCTTTATCTTTCGCTTGATCCGACAATGCGCGGATGGGCGTCACGAGACACGTATTTGCCCGCTGTGCCAATCGGTGGCGTGATGCGCGGCGGAACCATCGGCGTTGTGGAAGAATCGCGCAATCCCAATTTCAAAGTTGGCGATCATGTTTCCGGCCTGCTGGGCTGGCAGGAATACGCCATCACCGACGGCAAAGGCGTCAATGCGTTGCCGAATCTTCCCGGCATTCCGCTAACGGCGCATTTCGGTTTGTTCGGTCATATTGGGATGACGGCTTATTTTGGCTTGCTAGACATTGGTCAGCCCAAACCCGGCGAAACTTTGGTGGTGTCGGCTGCTGCCGGAGCGGTCGGCTCTCTGGTAGGCCAAATCGGCAAAATCAAAGGCTGCCGAGTCGTTGGCATCGCCGGAGCCGATGACAAATGCAAATGGCTGGTTGACGAACTTGGTTTTGACGCAGCGATCAACTACAAAACAGAAAATGTTTCTGCGGCATTGAAACAGCATTGCCCGAACGGCATTGATATAGATTTTGAAAACGTCGGCGGCGAAATCATGGATGCCGTTCTGGCGCAGATCAATTTTCGCGCTCGCATTGCTTTGTGCGGGTTGATTTCAAGCTACAACGCTACGGAGCCGGTTCCAGGCCCATACAATTTTGCCAACATTCTGGTCCAGCGCGCACGCGTCGAAGGCTTTATCGTGCTGGATTATGCTCCGCGCGCAATGGAGTGCATGACCGAAATGGGCAAATGGCTGATGGAAGGCAAAATCAAATATCGCATTGACGAAGTTGACGGATTGAAAAACGCGCCGACGGCGGTAAACCGTTTGTTCGAAGGAGCCAACATTGGCAAGCTGGTGGTCAAAATCTGATGTTCATAGATTCGCACGCTCATTTGGATGTTCCGAATTACGATGCCGACCGCGCGGAAGTAATTGCTCGTGCCCGCGCGGCTGGCGTCGAATTGATGCTGGAAATTGCCGGCAGCGATGTCGGCAAAGGCTCGCTGGAACCTGGGCTGCGGCTGGCCGAAGAACATGAATTCATTTACGCCGCCATCGGTTTACACCCGCATGAAGCCAGTTTGTACGACGCGCAGCTTGAAAAAATCCTGCTGGATTGCAGCCGCCATCCGAAAGTCATTGGCTGGGGTGAAATCGGGCTGGATTATCATTACGACAACAGTCCGCGCGACGTGCAACGGCAAGTATTTCAGCGACAATTGGAACTGGCTTTACAGCGGCGGCTGCCCGCCATCATTCACACACGCGAAGCCGAAGAAGACACAATTGCGATTTTGCGTGAAACCTGGTTTGAAAATGGCGGAGCGGAAATCGGTGGCATTATTCATTGTTTCACCAGCAGTCAGGCGCTGGCGGATGCAACCATTGCGATGGGATTTCACATTTCATTTTCCGGCGTGGTGACGTTCAAAACGGCGGAAGAGCTTCGCGATGTTGCCCGGTCAGTGCCGATGGAACGCTTGTTGATTGAAACCGATTGCCCGTTTCTTGCTCCGATTCCACATCGGGGTAAACGCAATGAACCGGCTTTTGTCATTGAAACAGCAAAGAAGTTGGCGGAGTTGAAACAGGTTTCAATCGAAGAAATCGCCAACGTCACCAGCAGCAATTTTCAGCGGCTTTTCAACTTGTGATAAATTCCCCTTCTTGACCCCATCATTGACAATGGATTTAGCAACGGGTTACAACTTTGTCCCTACCTTCTACAGAGTCACAGGCATGACAAGCGTAAAAAGCGTTGAACCAAGTCCGCCGCAGTTGTGAAGATTCCCCGTCCGGTTTTGTCCGGTCCGTTTGAATATGACTGCACGCAAACGTGCTCTGACTAGGTTTGTGAATTATGGCGCAGCAAAATACATTCGATATCGTTTCCCAAATTGAGCACACCGAAGTCGTCAACGCCATCAATCAGGCGTTGAAAGAGGTGCAAACTCGTTTTGATTTCAAAGGCAGCAAAAGCAACATCGAACTGGAAGGACAGGAAGCAATCATTCTGACTTCAGATGATGAGTACAAACTGACCAGTTTGAATGACATTTTGCAATCGAAATTCGTCAAACGCGGCGTGCCATTGAAAGGGCTGACGTATGGGAAGATTGAACAGGCGCTGGGCGGCACCGTGCGCCAGCGAATCACCCTGCAACAAGGCATCCCACAAGACAAAGCCAAAGAAATCGTCAAACACATCAAAGACACAAAGCTAAAAGTGCAAGCTTCCATTCAGGGCGATTTAGTCCGTGTCGCTGGCAAAGACCGCGACATTTTGCAGGAAGTCATCACAGCTTTGCGTTCGCACGATTTTGGCATTGATATGCAGTTTACGAATTACAGATCGAACTGAGGCGATGGTTGGTGGTCAGCGGTTTGACGCGGGTTGAAAATTCAACCATCAACCAAGAATCACCGGCTACCAACCACGCATAATTATGGCAACACTTGTATCAGCATCTTCCTCGCGCGAAGCGACAACTGCCGGGCGCATCTTTAGTTTGATCGCCCGGGAAATGGTGCGGTTCGAAGAAGAATTTGAGCGCCAAGCGCGCACCAATATTCAAATCATCGCCCATATCGGGCGTTATCTGCATCAGACCGGCGGTAAACGTGTACGTCCTGCACTGGTCGTCTTGGCAGCGAAAGTTTTCGGCGAAGAGGTTGATGATTCCGTCATCAAAATGGCGGCCGTGATGGAATTTCTTCACACGGCGACCCTGGTTCACGACGATGTGATTGACGGAGCTGAAATGCGCCGAGGTCGTCGCGCGGTGTCATCCCAATGGGGCAACGAAACAGCCGTCTTGATGGGCGACTGGCTGTATATGACGGCGTTTGAAACCGCCTTGCAGCAACGCAATCTGGATTTGCTGGACACCCTGACCGAGGCCACGCGCAGGATGACCGAAGGCGAGTTGATCCAATTGACGCTGATCGGCAACACGCGAATCACAGAAGAGCAGCACTTGGAGATTGTCACACGAAAAACTGCTTACTTGTTCAGCGCCAGTTGCAAAGTCGGCGGAATCTTGCGCGGTGGGACGCCGGAACAACGCCGCGCATTGGCCGATTACGGATTGAACCTGGGCGTGGCGTTTCAGTTGGTTGACGACCTGCTGGATTTCACCTCGAACGTTGAAAAGCTGGGCAAACCAGTCCTAAGTGATTTGCGCGAAGGAAAAGTGACATTGCCTCTGATTCGACTGCTGCGTTCGCAACCGCAATTTTTCCCGCAAGTCCGGGCAGCGATGGAAGAGCCGCTGGGTGAAACCACTCGCGCGCGCGAAGTGCTGGCCATACTGTCGGAATCCGGCGAATTGGAAAAAGCCCGCGACGAAGCTTATTCTTATGCCGTCCGCGCCCAGGAATCTTTGAAGATCTTCCCGGACAATCAATACCGGCGAGCGCTTTCTGACATCGCGCAATACATCATCGAGCGCGATAACTGATTTCGGATTTTTGATTTTGGATTCTGGATTTGACGGTCTTCCTCGGATGCATTGAATTCAATCCAAAACTAAAAATCCAGAATTCAAAACTTTTATGAATGACGCAGCATTGGCGGCGCTTCAACGGTCGCTAAGCGAATACCGTGAAGCAAAGCGGAAAATTCATCTCAAACTAGCCGATCTGGAAATGGAGTCGGCATCGTTGCGTTCGCAGCTTACAGAGCTTGACGACATGATTGAGCGCAACGAGACAGCGTTGCTGCGTATGCTGCTTCCGGCTGACAAACAATTGCCTAACCTGCGGACACCAAACCTGCCGTTCGAATACAAAACCGCTTCTCACGGAAACTCGCACGACTTCACGGATTTTCGTTCTTCCGTCGAATCCGACATTGAAGCCGAAGTCGCCAAACTGGAACAATCTGAAAAATCCAGCAACGTGCGCTTCACAGACTTTCGCATCCCACAGGCGGCCACAATTGTTTTGCGCGAAGCCGATGGCCCGTTGCACGTCAGCGAAATCTATCGCCGGATGGCTGCCGGAGGCTTTGAATTTCGCGGCCAGCACCAGTTAATTACGCTTGCCGTCTCGCTGAGCCGCAGCAAACGCTTTCGCAAAGTCGCCCCTGGCACCTTTGATCTGGTTCCGGAACATCTAGCCGGAGCTGCTTGATTGCAGAGTCCAGAAGTACTCCTCTGAATTGTCCAAATTGTGATGCCTGCAACCGACTCTCAAACCTCAATTTCCAAGTCTCCCACCACCCACGAGATTGAAGTTAAACTGCGTTTCGACAATGTTGATGCGCTGACAAAAGCGGGCTTCGTTTTGGAAGTCGAAATGCCTCGCCATTTTGAAGACAACTGGCTGCTAGATACCAAAGAAAGGCAGCTTGGCGAAAAGCTGGCCATCCTGCGCGTCCGGCAAACAGGCGAAAATGGTTTGCTCACCTATAAGGAAAAAGCTGCGCCCAACGCGCCGGTTTCACAATTCAAACAACGGCTGGAAATCGAAACGACGCTGGATGAACCAGCAAACACCCTGGCCATTTTTGAACGGCTGGGGTTTCAGCCCTGGTTTCGTTATCAAAAATATCGGACTGTTTATCGAGCCACACTTCCCAGCGGCGCTCGACTTCAGGTGATGGCCGACGAAACGCCGATCGGAAATTTCATCGAACTTGAAGGCGAAGAGGAAGCGATTACAGAAGGAGTAAACCTGCTCGGCATCGGTCCTGAAGATTACGTGCTGGAAAGTTATCTTGCGCTGCAAGCAGCAAATTGTGCGCAACAAGGAAAACCCTTCGGAGACATGACATTTTCTGCTGAGTGAAACCTGTCCTCTGTCACCCACTATCTATCCACTGACTATGAAAGCAATGATTCTGGCCGCCGGGTTTGGCACTCGACTGTGGCCGTTGACGATAGGACGAACCAAGCCGGCGATCCCGTTTTTGAACCGACCCCTGATCGGTTTCACGATTGATTACCTGCGCCGATATGGTTTTGAAGACATCATCATCAATTTGCACCACGAACCGGATTCAGTTCGACGGCAAATCGGCGACGGATCGCAGTTTGGCGTGCGGATTCATTACTCCGTTGAAGAGGCAGAAATTCTGGGCACTTCCGGCGCGCTGGACAACGTCCGCGATCAACTGAACAAGGAAACCTTTGTCGTGATCAACGGCAAAATCATTACGGATATTGACTTGGCGGCAGCACTTGAAACGCATCGGCAGAAGAGCGCGCTGGCAACGCTGGTCTTAAAACCCAACCCAAAATGCGAACGCTTCAGCGAAGTCAAAATCACTGAAGACGGTCGCATTCAGGAATTCGCGGGCTTTCCCAACTCCCAACTCCCAACTCCCAACTCTCCGTTAATGTTCACGGGCATTCACCTGATGGAGCCGGAAATTTTTGAGTACATTCCGCGCGGCATATTTTCAGATTCCGTCAGAGACGTTTATCCAAAGGCAATGGCTGACGGCAAAGTGATTGCCGCGCACATCACAGCTTCTGACAGTTCGTGGTTTGAACTCAGCACCTTGCAACGGTATCTGGAAATCAGTTTGGAATTTCTGGCGCGCGAAAGCCGTGATGTGGTGATGGATGAAGGCTGCCAGGTTGACCATTCAGCGCAAATCGCACGGTCTGTACTGTGGAAACGTGTTCGCGTTGAAAGCGGCGCCAGATTGACGAATTGTGTGGTCGGCGATGATGTGACGATTCCCGCCGGGGCGGAATTCAATCATGCCATTATCGTTCGCGCGGATCTGGCTGCTGGAACCGAACGCCCTGAAAAAGCCTTGCCAGCAGAAGTCTTTGGCGAAAATCTTGTAGTGAAAATCGGCTGATGCTACCATCCGCCATCGTTTCTGCTGGTTGTAAAGCTGGCTTTGCGGGCGTTCACCAAATTTGAATTCGTTTTTGCTGCGCCTACCCCTTAACTGAAAACGATTAGCCCGCCGACGCGACTGACCTAAAAAATATGATCGCTACTCAATCAAACAATATCCCTGCGTCCGAAATGCAATCGGGCGAGATGGCCAAAACAACCGGCGGCCTGAGCGAAAAGCGCGTCGTCATTTTTGCCGCTCGACATTTCGGCTTGCCGCTCAGTGAGGTTCTACTCCAACCGTTGACGCCGGATGCTTCGACGCGAAAATACTACCGGATTGCTGCTGCCGCTCGACCACAGGAAACCCTGATCGTTAGCCTGTACCCGTCTCCTTTCAATCCGCTCGATAATACCTTTCTGGATGTCACCAGGCTGTTTGAGCAAGCCAACCTGCCAGTTCCCAAAATCATAGATGTCGCCGGGACCGAGGGTATTATCCTGCAGGAAGACTTGGGTGATGTCAGTCTGGCACAATGGCTAAGCGAAGCTGAAGAACGTGGTGATGCTGTGGGCGCTGAAAAAATGCTGCACCGTTCAATTGAACTGATTGCGCGCATTCAAGGTGCAACACTGCTGGCTTACACAATGAAGTCGGTCGCCAGCAATTTGGCTTTTGACGAAGACAAACTACTTTGGGAGTTGAATTATTTCTTCGATCATTTCTTTGGTAGCTACCGGCAGCATGAATTTGCCGAGGACAAAGCCGAAGCGATTAAGAGCGAGTTGCAATCTATCGCTGCCGAACTTAGCGCCCGACCGCGCGCGCTGACGCATCGTGATTATCACGCAATGAACCTGATGGTGGATGCCGCTGGAGAGCTGCGAGTGATTGACCACCAGGATGCGAGAATGGGACCGGCAACCTATGATTTGGTTCCGTTGCTGGTCGAGCGCCGTTTGCAGCCTGTTGACGAAGACTGGGTTGTGGAACGCCAAGACTTGTTCCTGAGCTTGCGCGAAAAGATGGGCTTGCCGAAAATCGAAACTGACGACTTTCGTTACGAGTTCAACTTGATGACAATCCAGCGGCAATTGAAAGCCACCGGCACGTTTTCGTATCAAACCGCCGTTGTTGGACGCGGGGTGGTTTACGAAAAATACATCATGCCTGCGGCGGCAACCGTATTGCGCGCAATGAGCAAGCCTGGAATGAAAGAATATCGGGCGCTGCGGACTGCGCTGGAAAATCTGATCCTGTAATTGCGACCGCCAACAAAAGGTAGCCATGGAAACTTTATCTCGAAGGAGCTTTACCAATCGAATGCTCGGTTCTTTAATGACATTCTCTCTGGTTGAAACGCTTTCTAACGGTGGCGCGCTTGGAAAAAGTGTCGCACCCATTGCCGAGCACTGGCTGGCAGAAGTGGAAGAGATCAGCCGGGCGATGACCGATCAGAAAGCCAGGCAAATCGAATGGCAGCATAAGCTTGCGGAGTTGTTCGCGCGCGTCGAATTAAAAGACCTGCTGCGTGACATTGATTTCGAACGGCTGAGCAAGACTGTCAAATTCCCCAACGATCATGAAGGTGTCGTGCCCACCAAGCCAAAGTGTCCGGTAGATTTGCCGCAAGAACTAAGTTTTTCGACTTTCATTTACGGTATGAAAAAGGGGCGGGCCATTGTTCCACATTGCCATCGCAATATGACTTCGATGCATATGCCGATTGGCGGCGAACTTCACGGCTGGCACTATGATCGGCTGGCGGATGAGCCCGGGCACGTGATCATCAAACCGACGCTCGACCGCGCGCTGGCGCTGGGTGAAGTGACGACCATTTCCGATGAAAAGGACAACGTTCATTGGTTCAAGGCCACCAGCGAGGCGGCCTTCACGTTCAACATCGGCGTTTACGGCATTAATCCGGCGGTGAAAACGGGCGGCAGACAGTTTTACCTTGATCCACTAGGTGGTGAGAAATTGAGCGATGGCTCCTTGCGCGTACGGCATCTGACAATGAAGGACGCGCATAAGCTTTACGGCAATTCGTGATGGATAAGCGAGAGGTCAAAATCAGCAAGTTCCTAAGCCTTGTCTTGCGGCACAAGCCGGAAGAGATTGGCTTGAAGCTAGATGAAGCCGGATGGGTGCCGGTCGCCGAATTGATAGCTGCCTGTCGCGACAATGGTTTTGAATTTACGGCTGAAGAATTGCGCGGTGTGGTTGCAAACAATGACAAGAAGCGGTTTTCATTCAGCGAAGACGAAATGTTGATCAGAGCCAATCAGGGGCATTCAGTAGAGGTTGAATTAGGCTATCAACCGGCAACACCGCCCGAAACGCTTTTTCACGGCACGGCAGATCGGTTTCTGGGTTCGATCAAAGAGCAAGGCTTACTCAAAGGAAAACGTCATCACGTGCACTTGTCCGCTGACACTGAGACAGCAGCCAATGTTGGCCAGCGGTACGGCAAGCCGGTCGTTCTAAAAGTGAACGCGGGCAAAATGCTGCAAGATGGTTTTGTTTTTTATATTTCAACGAATGGAGTTTGGTTGACGGAACACGTGCCTGTTTCGTACCTGGTGTTTTTATGAAGCAAACATACATCTCAGATATTTCAAAACATCTCGGCGAAGAGATCACGATTAAAGGCTGGCTGTACAACAAACGGTCCAGCGGCAAGCTCGGTTTTCTGGAAGTGCGCGACGGTTCCGGCATCATTCAAGGTGTCGTTTCCAAAAAAGACGTCAGCGAAGAAACCTGGGAAAGCACGGAACGTGCGACGCAGGAATCTTCGATTATCGTTACCGGCGTCCCGCGCGAGCATCCGAAAAAGCCTGGCGTTTATGAAATGGACCTGAAGACGGTCGAGATCGTCAATCTGACCGAAGAGTATCCGATTACGCCGAAAGAACACGGTGTCGAATTTTTGATGGATCATCGCCATTTGTGGCTTCGCTCGCGGCGGCAGCACGCGATCCTGAAAGTCCGCCACACGATCATCAAATCTGTTCGTGACTTTTTTGATAACAACGGCTTTACGCTTTGCGACACGCCGATTTTCACGCCTGCCGCTTGTGAGGGAACTTCGACGTTGTTCGAAGTTGATTACTTCGACGACGAAAAAGCGTATCTGTCGCAATCCGGCCAGCTTTACAACGAAGCGACTGCAGCGGCCTTTGGCAAAGTCTATTGTTTCGGGCCGACGTTCCGCGCCGAAAAATCAAAAACCCGCCGCCATCTGACCGAATTCTGGATGGTTGAACCGGAAGTTGCTTACGCCAAACTGGACGACGTGATGGAACTGGCGGAAAACTTCATCAGCTACATTGTCAGCCGCGTGCTGGAAACCCGGCAGGAAGAGTTGAAGGTTCTGGAACGCGACATTTCAAAACTGGAAGCCATCGTGCCGCCGTTCCCTCGTCTGCAATACGACGATGCGGTCAAGATGCTTCAGCAGGCGCACGCCGAAGGAAAACTGGAAAACCGCTTTGAATGGGGCGGCGATCTGGGCGCGCCGGACGAAACCTATATCTCGTCACAATTCGACAAACCGGTGTTGGTGCATCGTTACCCGGCGGCGGTCAAAGCGTTTTACATGGAACCGGATCCGGAGCGCCCCGACAAGGCGTTGTGCGTGGACGTGCTGGCGCCCGAAGGGTACGGCGAAATCATCGGTGGCGGCGAACGTTCGTCGTCGCTGGATTACTTGCTGAAACAA
>CAZXHW010000070.1:0-15607 GCA_964639915.1 uncultured Heliomicrobium sp. | reverse complement strand
AAAGCTGGAAGCTGCCGAAATCGAACCGTTAGAACCGCTTTGGGCGGACGTGACGGCGCTTCAACTGATTGCCGATGTTCTGGAAGCTGCGTATGTGCGATACGACCTGCCGCGAAAACCCCGCCGGGACGGAACTGAGTCCGATCACACGGATCGCGCCGAAGCCGCCAAGACTTATTTGGCCAGCCGAATTTCCGAAGCCGTCAGCCTGGACGATGTCGCCCGCGCCGTGTTCACTTCGCCATTCCACTTGGCGCGCATTTTTCAAAAACATACCGGCGTGCCGGTTCATCGCTACCTGACGCAGTTGCGTTTGCGCGCTTCGCTGGAACGGTTGGCCGAAGGTGCCGATGACTTGACCGCGCTTGCGCTGGAACTTGGGTTTTCCAGCCACAGCCATTTCACCGACACATTCCGCAAAGAATTTGGCGTCACTCCTTCTGAAGCCCGCCTGAACGCCAGCGAGCGTTCCTTGCGCGAAATGAGCAAGAATCTGGAAGTCTGAATTTTCCCGCCTTGGTACGATCCTTTCCGTCGAACAAGAGCCGTAACCGAGTAGCGGTTGCGGCAAAACAAAAACCCATAACTGAAAGGAAATCTTATGAATACAGCAAAATGCCCGGTATGCGATTGGGACATCAACGAAGGCGGAATCAAAGTCAAAGTCGGCGGCAAGGAAATCACCGTTTGTTGTGATGACTGCGCGAAGTCGGCTGAAGAAAATCCATCGAAATACGCAGGCGCAACTGCATAGGGAATAAAACGTTGCGGATATTCTGGAGTGCTGCGGCTCGACTTGGCCTTGAGCTTTCGCTGGCAGTACCGTTGGGGATGAGCGAAACCGGTTGCGAGAATGCAATCCGGTGACGAACCGCCGCACTCCGCTTTTATTTCATCGTCAGCAGCGCCGCCATGGTTTCAATCCCGTCCCACAGATTTTGCAGCCGCATGTTTTCGTTGGCGCTGTGCTGATTGTTGTCGTGATTGGCGATGGGAATGCCGATGCAGGGCGTTTTCAGATTGTCGGTGAAAATGTAAAGCGGCACGCTACCGCCCAAGGTTGGCATTTTGATGACCTTGCCGTGCGCGCTTTCGACGGCGGCGATGATGGCTTTTGAAATCGGCAAATCCATCGAAGTTTTGGAGGCGTTGTACCCGCCTTGCCGAACGACTTTGGCGATCTTCGGATATTTCAGTCGAGTCGCGTCGTCGGGATCAGATTCGACGACGTGATAGCCCTGCGCACGAATGTGCGCGATGACTCGATCAACCGCTGCAACGTGATCCACGCCTTTGACCAGCCGAATGTCAACAGAAGCCGTCGCCGTCGAAGGAATGACGTTGCGTGCTGTCGCTCCAACCGACGAACTGACGAAGCCGCGAATGTTCAGCGAAGGCAAGTTGATCACTTCCGCAAGTTTTTTGCCGCCGCCCTCGCTCCAACCAAGTCCAAGTTCGCGCTTCAGCAACCCGTCGTTGTTGGGCGCTTCTGCAAAAGCCCGCTTTTCGGTTTCGCTTAACGGTTCGATGCCGTCATAAAAGTCTTTGACCAGCACTCGTCCATCGTCATCTTTCATCGAAGCCAATAACTTGCTGAGCATCAAGGCCGGATTCGGTGCCCAATTGCCGTAATGCCCACTGTGTAATTCCCGCCTGGGACCGTACACCGTCACTTCAAAACCTGTGACACCGCGCGCGCCAAAATAAATTTGTTGCCGCCGGGTTTGATCCACTGGCCCGTCACAAATCAGCCAGGCGTCAGCTTTCAGCAAGTCGCGGTACTTTTCGACGATCTTTTCCAGATGCGGCGAACCGGCTTCTTCTTCACCTTCAAAGAAAAACTTGATGTTGGCGTTGAGAGTAATCTTGCTGGCCTTCAGTGCATCCAGCGCCGCGCAAATGGCAATCACAGGCGCTTTGTCATCGCCGGTTGAACGCGCATACAACCGCCATTCGGGATCGAACTTTTCGCCTTTGGCTGGAAACGGAATGTCTTTGCCGCCCGCGTCAATCGCCGCCGAACGCAACGTCGGCTTGAACGGATCTCCGCCGACCCACTTGGCGGGTTCAACGGGTTGGCCATCGTAATGCACATAAAAAATCAGAGTCCGCGTCGCGCCCGGCGTCAGGATTTCTCCGTAAACAACAGGCGGAGCTTCAGGAACTTCCAGCAAACGAGCTTTCACGCCTCGGCGTTCCAGCATCTGAACAATCAGGTTTGCATTGCGCCCAATGTTCGCCGTGTCTGAAGCCACGTTCGGAATCGAAAGCAGGCTGACGTATTCCGCCATGATTTCGTGTTCGTGGGTTTGACGATAACTTTTCGCGGCAGCGGCGGCCGGTGAAGTCTGCGCGAAGCTTTGCGTGGACAAAATCAACAACAAGAAAAACAGAGCAAAATTGGCTTTCAAGAGGCCTCCGGTCAGTTGAGTTTTACAACGTTCTTCACTTGATTGAAGAATTGAAACCACAAAAAGCACAGAAAACACAAAATTATCGGGACCTGTTTCTGTGCCTTTTGCGCTTTTTGTGGTTTCAATTCTTACACGATCGCAATTGCTATAGGTCAACAGACTGTAGATTGAAGGATGATTTTCGCCATCGGTAAGCGCTGGCCGCTGAATTCGTCGGCAATTCCCTGTTCGCGGCAATGCTGCAAATTCACCAGCGCCAGTTTCAGGTTTAGATCGTCCAGCGGCACCAGATGATCTTCGTCCAAAACGTCCACCGCGTTTTCAGCCGTGAAATTCAGCGGACAGAAATCCACTTCGGCTCCGCCATCTTCGGCTTCGATCAGCAACGGCAACCCTTGTGTGCGGCAAATCAGCGGGCGTGATTCGTAAATTGCGCAGCGATCGTCAATCAACATAGGGCAAGCGACCGGTTCCTCGCGCGCTTCCCCTTCCAGCACTTCGTGAGCTTGCAGCTCCAGCTTCACGCGGACAGATTCCGGCAACACTTCCATTGCCGTGCGAACGCTAGCAGCTTCGACAGCGAAAACAGAGAGATGATGATGACAACATCCGCTGCAACCTGATCGGCAAACCAGGTGCTGCGCATACTGCGACGACAGTTTTTCCGTCAGCTTGTTTACTTGTTCGATGAGTTGGCGGTAAGAATCGCTCACGGGGCGATTGTAATCGAAGCCAGCCGAACTGGCACGACCTGAAATTGCTGAAACATCGCCGTTCAATGTCGCGTATGGCGAGGTGCAACAAGGTTCAATTCCGCCTGCAAAATTTTGGACTCGTGAAAGGAGATTTGTACGTTTATGGGCGAAGCTATTGGCAAAATTCTTTTTGTGGTGATTGCGTTAGTCGTCATCGCTTCTGTAGGTTCTTTGGTTCTTTCGATTCTGGGGTTGGCTTTGAGCTTGATTCCGGTGCTGATCAAGTTGGCTGTGATCGGCGCTGTGATTTATCTGGCTTGGGTGGTGTTCAACAAACTCACCAAATCGTCGCCGGCAATTTAAGCGACCCATCGGCAAGCCCGTCTCTGTGAAGTTTCGGGCGTTAGAAGCTGCTCGCACCTGTTTGCCACTCTTGTCTCCAAACGCATTGGCTGGCAAACGGGCGCGAGCAGCTTTTTCTTTTTTAGCGGGCGACGACATGCGTTTTCGCGCATTCGACCAGCACACAGAGTTCGCTGAACCGTTCGATCAAAAAATCCGCTCCCGCTTCCGCTAATTCCGTCCTGCCGCGAAAACCCGGAACATAGCCACAAGTTTTCATTCCCGCCGCTTGTCCTGCCACAACATCAAATTTCGTATCGCCAACCATCAAACAAGCTGAGGGAGGAACTCCGATCGAGCGAGCAGCCTCCAGCAGCATCATCGGTGAAGGCTTGCGCTCCGGCAGGCTGTCGCCGCCAAGTACAACCTGGAACTGGGAAAGCATTCCCAGCCCTTCCAGCAACGCAACGGAAAATTCGTAAGGTTTATTGGTAACAATAGCTTTTGGCACGTGGCTAAGCGAGGACAACGTTTCTTCCACTTCCGGGTAAACGCGCGTGAAATCCAGCAGATGTTCGCGGTAATGGTGCTGAAAAATCTTCAGCGCGTGATCAACCTCATCTGGTTGCGGCGGAATTTCGGCAGAAGCGCTCAAGGAGCGTTCAACCAATAACCGCGCGCCTTCACCTACGAAATTGAGAACTCGACACGATGACAAAGGATCGCGTCCCAGTTCAGTCAGCATCAAATTTACGGAATTCGCCAAATCAGCGCGCGAATCCACTAACGTTCCATCCAGATCAAAAAGCAAACACTTGTAACTCATTTTTGTGACACCAGTCGGGGCTTTTGCAATTCCTCGAAAAAAGCTAGCATCCCGTTTACCAACGATCCTCTGAATTTTCAACCCGACCAATTCCCGAAAGGATTCCGATGTCCCAGCAACCTTCAACCGAACCGAAGTTTACCAATCGCCTGATTCACGAGACCAGTCCTTACTTGCTTCAGCACGCACATAACCCTGTTGACTGGTTTGCCTGGAATGAGGAAACACTGGAACAGGCTCGCCGCGAAGATAAACCGATCCTGCTTTCGATAGGATATTCAGCTTGTCACTGGTGCCACGTAATGGAAAAGGAATCCTTCGAGAACGAGCCGATTGCCAAACTGATGAACGACAATTTCATCAACATTAAAGTTGACCGCGAAGAGCGGCCTGACCTGGACACAATTTACATGAATGCCGTGATGATGATGAACGGGCACGGCGGATGGCCGATGACAGTGTTTCTGACGCCGGACGGCGTTCCGTTTTACGGCGGGACGTATTACCCGCCGGTGGATCGCGGAGGCATGCCGGGATTCCCGCGCATCCTGATTTCGATTGCCGAAGCATACCAAGCCAAGCGCAAAGAAATCGCCGAAAGTGCTGAAAGCATCCTTGGCGAATTGAAGCGAATGGAAACGGTCAAACCAGCGGAAGGCGAACTCAGCCACGAAACTACCGACCACGCAGCGAACAATTTGCTGCGCATGCT
Organism: uncultured Heliomicrobium sp.; assembly: GCA_964639915.1. GTDB lineage: Bacteria > Acidobacteriota > Blastocatellia > RBC074 > RBC074 > RBC074. The sequence continues at coordinate 10,618 of CAZXHW010000070.1, read as the reverse complement.
CGATCCGGTTCAGGGCGGATTTGGCCGAGCGCCGAAATTTCCGCCTTCGATGACGCTCAGCTATTTGCTCCGGCAGTATGCGCGAACAAAAGACGAGACTGCGCTGGAAGCCGTCGAGCTGACACTGCAAAAAATGGCCAACGGCGGAATGTACGACCAGTTAGGCGGCGGATTCCATCGCTATTCAGTGGACGAAAAATGGCTGGTTCCGCACTTTGAAAAAATGCTGTACGACAACGCGCTGCTGACGCGGATTTACCTGGATGCGTTTCTGGTCACAGGCAACGAGTTTTATAAACGCATTGCCACGGAAACGCTGGATTATGCTCGGCGGGAAATGCTGGATGTCAGCGGCGGCTTTTACTCTTCGCAAGACGCCGACAGCGAAGGCGAAGAAGGCAAGTTTTTCGTCTGGTCGGCGAAGGAAGTCGAAACTCTGCTCGGCGAAAAAGACGCGAAGCTGTTTTGCCGTTACTTCGACGTGACGGAACACGGCAACTTTGAAGACCACAACATTCTTCACGTTGATGTTGACGCGGAAAGCATCGCCAGGCTTTTGCGCGTTTCGGTTGAAGAGTTGAATGCGGCCCTCGCTCGCGGCAAACAAATCCTGTTTGAAGCCCGCGAAAAACGAATCAAGCCTTTTCGCGACGAAAAGATGCTGACGGCCTGGAATGGATTGATGCTTCGCAGTTTTGCCGAATCCGCGCGCGTGCTTGACCGCTCAGATTATCTGGAAGTTGCCACGAACAACGCCGATTTTTTGCTTCGAGAAATGAAACGGAGCGGGCGGTTGCTTCGCACCCACAAAGATGGCGAAAGCAAGCTGAACGCTTATCTGGAAGATTACGCTTATCTGGCGGATGGCTTGTTGGCGCTTTACGAAGCGACGTTCGACCGGCGCTGGTTTGAAGAAGCGCGTGCGCTGGCCGAAACAATGATCGAACAGTTTGCCGATGAAGCAGAAGGGGGATTTTTCTTCACCAGCGCCGACCACGAAAAACTGATCGCGCGCACCAAAGATTGGTACGACAACGCCACGCCGGGCGGCAATTCGGTTGCGGCACATGTGCTCTTGAAATTCGCTTTGCTGACCGGCAATGAAAACTACCGGCAAAAAGCCGAACGGATTTTGAAGATGCTGAAACCGGCGATGATGCGTTCGCCCAGCGCATTTGGTCATTTGCTTTGCGCGCTGGATTTCCATTTGTCTTCGCCCTATGAAGTCGCAATTGCGGGTTCGCCCAATTTGCCAGACACCCGCTTGCTGGTTGATTCCATCTTCAAACGCTATTTGCCGAACAAAGTTGTCGCGCTGGCTGATCCCGATGACAACCGGGCGGCTGAAGCGATCAAGCTGCTGGAAGGACGCCAGCAAATTGAAGGCAAAGCGACCGCGTATGTTTGCCGGAATTTTTATTGCGAGGCCCCAGCAACCGACAAGCAACAGCTTGACGAACAGCTCAATCGCTGAAAACAACTGCTGGAAAAGGCTGAAAATTGACAGCCGCAAACGAATTACATAAGATTCCGGCCTTCATTCTTTCGAGTGGTCAATTCAATTATCGCTTCAGTCAATTTCTGCTGAAGCTCTGGGGTTTCATCAATGGCAACATTGGGCCAGCAGCTCAAAGAAGCGCGTGAAGCGCGCGGTGTTACGATTAATCAAATCGCGGATGCCACTCGCTTGGGCAGCCGTTTTCTGGAAGCAATTGAAGCCGATGATTACAAAATCCTTCCAGGCGGAGTGTTTAACCGCGCGTTCGTTCGCAAATTTGCGCGACAAGTAGGAATGGACGAAGACCAGGCCGTTCGGCTGTACGATCAGCAATTGGCTGAAAGAGGGGGCGAGCCTGCAAAGACTTCGTATGTCGGATTGGCGGACGAACTTGAAGCCAAATCTTCGGGAAACACTTTTCTGATTACAGTGATTGTGGTGATCTTGCTGGGCGCAGCAGGTGGTGCTGCGTGGATTGCTTTCAAGCCTACGGCTGAACAACCGAAGGCGGAAGTGATTCCCACTCCGCAACCAACGGCAACTGAACAACCTGCCGCCACTCCATCGCCAAACGCCAGCCCTACGCCGGATGCTTCGCCAACGCCTGAAACAATCAGCGGATTGCGCATTCAGTTAATTGCCAATTTGGATGATTGCTGGGTCAGTTTCCGCACGGATGGCGGTAAAAATGAACAGGCGACGATTCCCCGGGGTGAAAGCCGGGAATTTCCGGCAGAAGAAAAAATCTCTTTTATCAGAATTGGCAATTTGCCTGCGCTGAATATTATGGTGAATGGCAAGCGAGTTAGCCTGGATAAGCTCGCTCCCAGTCTCAAAGGTCAAGTTGTAGATAATGTCGTTATCTCAAAAGACAACTATCAAGGATTTCTTGAGTAAGCTTTTGATTTCCGGCTCGGCAGTCTTCCGACGGGAAACTGCGCGAGTAAAGGCGCTGGCCGGGCACGAACCTGCCATACGCCGTCTGCCGCAAAAATTCGTTATTAACTGAATTGTGAAACCCGCCGCGCCAACTTGCGCGGCTTTTCTTTATCCTGAATTCTTATGTTGAATGAAAATCTGATCGAAGCGCTGACATTTGACGATGTGTTGCTGGTTCCGGCCTTTTCGGAAATTTTGCCCACCGAAACTGACACTTCCACGCGGCTGACCCGCCGCATCAATCTGAACGTTCCAGTGATGAGTTCGGCAATGGACACCGTCACCGAAGCTCCGATGGCCATCGCCATTGCACAGCAAGGCGGCATCGGCGTGATTCACAAGAACCTTCCCATCGAAGTCCAGAAAGACGAAGTGGACAAGGTCAAACGCAGCGAATCCGGCATGATTGTTGATCCTGTAACAATGACGCCGGACCGCAAAATCCGTGAAGCGCTGGATTTGATGAAACGCTTCAAGATTTCTGGCGTGCCGATTGTTCAGGAAGACGGACGGCTGGTGGGCATTCTGACCAATCGCGATCTGCGGTTTGAAAATCGGCTTGATCTGACGCTGGCAGAAGTCATGACCAAGGACAACCTGATTACGGTTCCGGTCGGCACCACGCTGCGCGAAGCCGAAGGAATTTTGCAGCGCTATCGCGTCGAAAAGCTTTTGGTCGTTGACGACAATTACCGGCTGAAAGGTCTGATCACCGTCAAAGACATTCAGAAAGCCATCAAATACCCGAACGCTGCCAAAGATGATTTTGGCCGTTTGCGCTGCGCCGCCGCCATTGGAGCAACAGGCGATTTTATGGAGCGCGCAACGGAGTTGATCAATGTCCGCGTTGACGTGCTGGCGATTGATACGGCGCACGGCCACAGTTCACGCGTGGTCGAAGCCGTGCGCGAAGTCAAACGTCGTTACCCGGAGATTGAATTGATTGCTGGGAACATCGCCACTGCTGAAGGCGCCCGCGCATTGATTGACGCGGGCGTTGACGCCGTCAAAGTCGGCATCGGGCCCGGTTCTATCTGCACCACGCGCGTAGTCAGCGGCGCGGGAGTTCCGCAAATCACCGCCATCACCGAAGCTGTGCGCGGTGCGCAAGGCTCAGGCATTCCAATCATCGCAGACGGCGGCATCAAGTATTCCGGCGACATCACCAAAGCCATTGCCGCCGGAGCCGACGTGGTCATGATTGGCTCTTTGCTGGCCGGAACCGACGAAGCGCCCGGCGAAGTGATTCTTTATCAAGGCCGCAATTTCAAAGCCTATCGCGGAATGGGCAGCCTGGGCGCAATGAAGGAAGGCAGCAGGGATCGTTACGCTCAGCAGGAAGTGGACACCGACAGCAAACTCGTTCCCGAAGGCATCGAAGGCCGCGTAACTTACAAAGGCTCGCTGGCCGCGCTGGTCGGTCAACTGGTTGGCGGATTGCGCGCAGGAATGGGCTACACCGGCTGTAAAACGATCAATGAACTTCAACACAAAGCGCGCTTTATGAAGATCACCGCCGCCAGCTTGAAAGAATCCCACGTCCACGACGTAATCATTACCAAGGAAGCACCGAATTATCGTATGGAGTAACCTTCTTGCTTGCCGCGAATCACGCTTATGAACGGCGTGGTTCGCGCACTTACTGCAGCTTCACTACACGATAATCCTTATTCTGGTAAACGACTTCGAACTGCGCTTTGGAATCCCTGTACAGCACGGCGTAACCGGCGTTGTATTTTTGGCTGAGCGCCAGCAATTGTTCATTCGTCAGCTTAGCGAACGCCCGGTCAAGCGGACGGCGATTGTCGAAGCCTTTGCCGTTAGGTAATTCGCCCCCGGAAAGATCGCGCAGCCGCTCAAACCATTCAGCCAGAAACATGGAACCGTCCGGGTTCAGCTTGAACTCGGCGACAATAGATCGCTCGGCCAACATGGAAAAGCCGTTTCTTCCCGGAGGAACGACATAAACCGCATCGCGCGGGCCGTTGGCTCTGACCCAAAGCGCCGCGTCCACCCAGTTTGATTTCTCTTCGGCGAAGCGCTTCACGCCGAAGTAATAAGGCACTTCGGTTCTGCGCGGCGAATACCATCCCCAGGCAACGGCTGAGGCAATCAAAACCACGTTCACCGCAACCATCAGCATTCGAGTCGTCAGCAAACGTTCAACCATCAACAGAAGACAGATTCCGCCCAGAATTGTGATCAGAGTGCTGACCCGAAGAAACTGAACTTGCGCAATTTTGTCGTTCTTGATCAGGTAATAATCTGCGAAGTGAAGCAGGCAGAGCGCAACCAGCGACAAGCAGCAGACAAGAAGCTTGCCGATTGCTTTGCCGGTTTGGTTTTCGCGGTTGCGGAAGAAAACGTAAGCCAGCGCAATAATTACCAGATGGCCCGCTACCCAAAACGCGGCGGCGGCTGAAGCGAGTTCGAAATGATGCGGATGACGAAAATCAATGTAATAGGCCGAAGGGATTGTCGAACTGGCCAAACCACGCTGAAGCATGTGTGTGACATGCCATAGCGCAGGCGAAGCTGGAACAATAGCTAGAGCCAGCAACAGCACCGTTTCTTTGAAGCCGAATTCGCGCAGCTTGATTAAGTAAAGTGGCGATGTCATTAGCGCCAGCGTCACACCAATTTGCAGGTGCAATAGAATCGCTAAACCGGTCAGAAAGATTGCCAGTCTGTATTTTTCCTTGATCAAAGCCGCCAGCACGAACAGCACAAGCGCGTGAACCAGATGGGGCGGCATCACTTCCGGGTCACCTAGGAATTCGTTTACTTCCAGTCCCCTTCCCGTCCACAAAAAACGCGTTGCAATAAAAGCTCCGACCACCAGAAATCCCCAGCGAGAAAGTCCAAGCTGACTGCACAATCCAAACAAAGCAGCACTGATTGCCAGCATCGCTAAAACGCCTAAAACAATCAGCGCACGGTCTTCGCCAAGCAGTGACGAACCTCCAGCGACCAGATAAGCAAAGGCCCGATGATGATAGAACCTGAGCGCGATATTGAAATCGCCAGGAAGATAATTCGGATCGAGGATTCGCCGAACGACCGGCAACAGGCCGACATGGTTTGACGAACCGACGCCGATGCCGCCGTTGCAATAAATCATTCCGATGGCAACGGCAAAAATGCTGGTCAGGTTTAGTAGTTGGGAAGCGAGCGTTTGATTATTCTGTTTCTGTTGATCGTTCATTTCGTTTCGCGCTTTTAGTTAGCGTCGCCAGACAAACCAATCCGACGCCAGTCCAGCAAAGCAATCGCAGTTTCCGGTAAATTGCCAATGTCACGCCAGCGGCAGTGCTCAAGCCCAACGCGCCAGCCAGCCAGGCGCTGCCTGCTTCGTCAACGCCGACTTTGGCCGGGACAAAAGCAAACAGTAAATTTATCAATCGGTTGAGCGCTTCCAGCACGAACGCCGCCAGCCAGGTGGCATTCGTACCGGTAAATTTCAAGGTCAGAAAAATTTCGGCGACTCCGGCCAGATGAAAGACGGCTTCGCCCAGCATCACCCACAGAAAGTCTTTGGGATGTTTGCGAAAAAAATCAAAAACGTATTCTTCCAGTTCCAGCAATTGATGGAGTTCTTTGTCCAGCAGCCGATGAAACCGGGCTATCGGAACCAGCCGTTTGAGAGCATCGCAAAAGTGTTCGACGACGACGAACTTCAGACTGAAGATGACAGCCATCAAAATCAGCAGCAATGCGGCCAACGCAATCGCAGCGATCAAAATCGTCTTGAACTGACTGCTTGATTCAACGCCAAAAAGCAGAGCCAGCATTCCGCCGAGCAGCAGCAAGCCACAGGAAGCCGTGTAGCTGAGCAATTCAACCGCCGCCGCAGCCGACGCGGACGCAATTGGAACTCTGCCCCCGAAAAAGAAAACCCGCGAAGGTTCGGCGACAAATGGCCCCGCAGAAGTCACGGCCCCCATCGCGTCCGCAGCCAGCCGAGCGCGCAGCACAGGCCAAAGCCCGCCGATTTCCACTTTTCGAACTTGCGGCTCGAAGCAGCGAAACCAGGCCCAAGCTCTGCCCAAAGGTCGCAGCGCCGATACGGCCAGCAACAGCGGAAACCCAATCCCAATGGTTCGGGCGCGCGTGGCAATTTCCTGCCAGCCGATGCGCTGGATGATGTACACGAACAAAACCAGTCCAGCCAGCAACGAAATGGCCGCTAAGATGTTGGAGTGACGTTTCACAAAATCAGCGGATTTCCTTTTGGCGTTTCAGATAATAAATCGGTTCGATTGGCGTTCCTTGAACCGTGACCAACTCCCAACCTTTCTGCCCCAGCTTGTCCAGGTTGCGCTCTATAACCGTAGCTTCGCGGAAAGAATTGTCAGGTTGTTTTCTTTGCCCCAAGTCGCCGATGCCACTCAGATTCGATGTTCCTCCGCTAATAACCATGTACTCCCACTGAACTTCAGCATCTTTTTCTTTGCCGCCGCGCGAGGGTTGACCGGAAACTCTGAACACCGCTGTAACTGACAAAAGCAAAAGAATTAAGACGGCAGAAACGACCGTCAGTTGCGACTTCTTCGACATTGGTAGCTCCTTTCGAGAACCTTGCAGGGAAAATCTAATTGAATGGAATTGATAAAGCTCGACCGCACTGGAAACTACTGCCGCACAAACGGCTTCGTTGACACTCTCAAATTGGCATTCCTATAATCGCCGCTCAAATAGCACGTCACATCGTCAGCATCAAATGCCAGCAACTGAAAGTCAGACATACTTTTTTGAGGAGTTCACAACTTTGCTCGATCAGGACAACGATCAAATTCAACAACGCCGCCGCCACCTGGAAGAAATTACGGCTCTCGGCCACGCAGCTTACACAAATCGTTTCGACCGTTCGCACACCGTTTCTCAACTGGTTGAACGCTATCACAGCTTCGCTGGGAAAAAAGAAGAAGCCGAACTCGCCAGCACCAACGCTGAACTGAAAGCGGCTGAAGGCGGCGAAGTTCGCATCGCAGGAAGAATCATGACCAGCCGTTTGATGGGCAAAGCGGCCTTTGTGCATTTGTCCGACGGGCTGGCAGCGTTACAAGCTTATATCCGCAAAAACGATGTCGGCGATGCTGCCTGGGAACTTTACCAAAAGCTTGATCTGGGTGACTGGATTGGAGTTACAGGCTTTTTGTTTATCACTAAAACTGGCGAGCTGTCGGTCCACGTCACGCAATTGCGCTTCTTGTCGAAGGCTTTGCTGCCGATGCCCGACAAATATCACGGCGTTACAGATAAAGAACTTCGTTACCGGCAGCGCTATGTTGATCTGATTGCCAGCGGCGCGGCACATGAACGCCAACCGGGCGAATTAACCAGCCGCGAAGTCTTCGAGCGACGCGCCCAAGTCATCCGCGAAATTCGCCATTACTTTGATGACCGTGGCTTTGTCGAAGTCGAAACTCCCATGCTAACTCCGCTGGCGACTGGCGCGGCGGCCAGACCATTCGTCACGCATCACAATGCCTTGGACATTGATTTGTACGCCCGCATTGCCCCGGAGCTTTACCTGAAACGGCTGACCGTCGGCGGATTCGAGCGCGTGTACGAATTGAACCGCAACTTCCGCAACGAAGGCATTTCATACAAGCATAATCCCGAATTCACGATGTTGGAGTTCTATCAGGCGTATGCCGATTTCAACGACCTGATGGATTTGACCGAGGAATTGTTCAAGCAATTGGTAGATAAAGTTTGCGGCACGCGCCAAACGCCATATAGAGATCACATCATTGATTTTGACAATTGGCAGCGGCTGACCATGCGCGAAGCTGTGTTGCTGCACTGGCCGAATGACGCCACTCGTCCGACGCTGGAAGGATTGATGGATCGCCAGCAACTGGAAGATGCGGCAGCGGCTTTGGATATGGGTTTTGATCCGAAATTGAATAACGGACAACTGCTTGGCGCAATTTTCGAGCACGTAGCTGAACCTCATCTCATTCATCCCACTTTCATCACGGAGTTTCCGACAGAGCTTTCTCCGCTGTCGAAGCAGAAAGCTGATGATCCGCGCTTTGTCGAACGCTTTGAGCTGTATAGCGCAAACATGGAACTGGCAAACGGATTTTCGGAACTGAACGATCCGGTCGAACAAAAGCGCCGCTTTGAAGAGCAGATGAAACAACGCGAAGGCGGCGATGATGAAGCCATGGTAATGGATGAAGATTACATTCGCGCGCTGAGTTACGGCATGCCGCCAACGGGAGGCGAAGGCATTGGCATTGACCGTCTGGTGATGATTCTGACCAATCAGCATTCCATCCGCGACGTGATTCTTTTCCCGCACATGCGCCCGGAAACGAAATAGAAGCGCAATTGAGCAACCCTTTTGCGGAAAACCGATGCCGTTCAAACTTTTCATTGCGCTACGATATTTGCGAGCCAAGCGACAGCAGGCTGCAGTTTCAGCAATTACCGCCATCGCCGTTGCCGGTATTACAGTCGGCGTCGCGGCTCTGTTGATTGCTCAAGCAATGATTCATGGGTTTCGCAGCGATGTGCAGGAAAAAATTCTGGCCGGCACGGATCATCTCAACCTGCTGAAAGAAGACAACAGCGGAATCGAAGGGCACAAAGAACTGACCGAACGGCTTCGCCAAATTCCAGGTGTCATCGAAGCTTCAGCAACGATTTACGCTCCTGTTTTGCTCAGTGCCAACGGCAGACAAGAACAAGCAGTGCTCAAAGGCATTGATACTGATGACAGTAGCGCCAATGATCTTGCTTCCATCACCATTCAAGGCGAAGGCAAGCTGCCCGCCTCCAACCCAGAAGTATCATCTGAATTAGAGGAAGACCTGCCGCCAGAAGGACTGATTATCGGTGATCAATTGGCAAAAGCTTTGGGCGTGAGATTGGGCGACCAAGTGACTACTGTTTCTGCCGTCACGCGTCTAACTCCCGTTGGTTTGCAGCCAAGACCACGCTACACAAAATTCAGCGTTCAAGGAATCTTCTCTTCAGGCTGGTATCAGTACGATTCTAAGTGGGCCTACATCACCTTGAAGGCCGCTCAGCGGCTCACAGGAACTGACAACACAGCAGGCGTCATTCGTTTGAAAGTTTCCGATATTGATCAGGTCAAAGAACTCGGCAAGCAAGTGTTGTCAGTGGCAGGTAAAGACTTTATCACGACTGACTGGCAGGAACTTAACGGCCCATTGTTCGCCGCCCTGCAGCTACAACACCGCGTGATCATCATTTTTTTCGCGCTTTTGATTGCCATCGCCGCGCTAAATATCATCACGACGCTGACAATGATGGTAATCGAAAAGCGACGTGACATTGCCATCCTCCGTGCTCAGGGTGCTTTTCCAAGCGCGATCCGCAGCATCTTCTTGTTACAAGGCTTGATTATTGGAATCATCGGCGCTGGGCTGGGCTTAATTTTTGGAATTTTGATCTGCTTCGTCGCCAATCACTACCAGTTGATTTCAATTCCAGCGGAAATCTATTCGATTTCTCACATCACACTTAGATTGCGGATACTGGATTGCGTTTGGATTCCATCGTTGGCGATCGCGATTAGCCTGCTGGCAACGCTCTATCCGGCTTCTTCCGCAGCCAAGCTCACCCCTGCTGACGTGCTCCGACATGACTAATCTGTGCGCAATTATTTACTGAAACTTATTGACACCCAATGCTTAGCAGACTAAACTGCGCCGCGTTAGTAAGTAATCTACTCACAAGGGTAGTAACTGCCTTTCAATGATTGCTAGCTGACGTTCACGTTAAGCATGCCAATAAACAGCGTATCTAAATGTAAGCGCATCAAACGAATGATTTGATTAGCAGATATTCTGAATAGAGTTGCCGTTCACTAAATGCAAGTTTGGCAAAGCTTACCGTTACCTTGAATTCCACAAACTTATTTGACTGCGTTTGTTGGGGTTCGATTTCAAAACCTTACAATTCAATTTACAAGGAGAATACAAATGCGTACCTCACGCAAGCTTGCACACGCGCTGTTGGCGCTCTTCGCGTTGGCTGTTATGTCATCCTTCGCTCTGGCTGCTGATCCAGGACTTGCTTATCCTGCGACTTCCGAAGCGAGCGATCAAAAAGCTGGCTCAATCCTTTTCTATAACGTTTACACATCAGGTGCCACTTCAGGCAACACCCAGAACACTCGTGTCAACATCACCAACACCAATT
>CAZXHW010000069.1:0-15621 GCA_964639915.1 uncultured Heliomicrobium sp. | reverse complement strand
GGCTGGAACGAGGGAGTCAATACGTCAGCGCCAATTTCGTACCTGCTTGGCACGTTCTTCCGCCAACTGCCTTCGAACGGCAAAAAGTGCCTGGATATTATTCCGGTTGATTTGGTTGTTCGAGGCATGATTCTGATTGGCGGCGCACTGATCGAACGGCGCCACGAACAGCTTTACCATTTGGCGACTTCCGCAGTAAATCCCTGCAATATGCGGCGAACGATTGAATTGACAGGTTTGGCGCATCGCAAACATTACCGCGCGCAGGACGATTTCAATTATCGCTTGCTAGCAATGTTCGATTCGATTCCGGTATCGAAGGAGCGCTATCAGACGCTTTCCGCTCCGGCTCAAAAACAGCTTGTAAGAGCGCTGCTCAGAATCGTTTCCCCGCTGCCGATGATGCGCTCGCCGCTGATTCGTCGCCAACGTGATTTGGACAAGGTTACCAAGCTGGTTGAGCTTTACGAACCATTCATCTTGCACAACGAATATGTCTTTGAAGCCAGAAACGTCGAAATTCTTTCGGCGCTGCTGCCTGAAGAAGAAAAGCAGGCGTTTGGCTATGATGCCAGCTACATTGACTGGTGGGATTACTGGATCAACGTTCACATTCCTGCTTTGAGAAAGTGGGCGTACCCATTAATTGAAGGTCGTCCTGTGGAAAACAAGTCCAGCCGTTCACTCGCGTTTCCTCCTCAGGAACAAAGCATTGCGACAAACTGAACTTATCGAAAACCAGCTTTTGCGAATCCTGGCAGACAGACTGTCAAATAAAACGCAAAAGCTGGAATGGAGAGGCTTGCGAACCTCCTTGATTGGGAGATGCAAGGCCCTAATGAAAAACTAGCATGGCAATTTTCCTTACCGGCTCGACCGGTTATGTCGGAGCGCACGTTGCGGCGCTGCTGCTCGAAAATCACAATGATCGGCTGAACTTGCTGGTGCGCGCCAAAAACCAGCACGACGCCGAACGACGCTTATGGAAGTCATTGCAGCTGCATCTGGACTTCCCTCGCTTTTACGATTTCCTAAAATCACGAATTGATATTTTTTGCGGAGATCTGACGGACGGTCATTTTGGATTGTCAGACGCAGATTACTCGCGACTGATTGAAACTACCGATTCTGTCATCCATTGCGCGGCATCGCTCAACCGCAAAAGCGAAAAAACCTGTTTGAACGTTAACCTGCGCGGCACACTGGAAGTGATCAAACTCGCCCAAGCCGCGCGCGATCTGCATGGGCTGCGTAGGTTCAGCGATGTTTCCACAGTGGCAATTTGCGGCCATCGCTTTAGCGAAGTCGTCAAGGAAGATGAATCGTTAGACTGGAATCGCTCTGATTACGACCCATATGCCAGAACGAAAAAGTTTTGTGAACACATGGTTGCGGAGCTTTTACCGGATGTTCGTCACACGGTTTTTCGCCCAAGCATCATTTTAGGGGACAGCCGACACGCTGAAACAACGCAATTCGATATGGTTCGATCTTTCGTGTTTTTGGCTGGATTGCCTATGTTGCCTTTCAGGCCGACCGATCAGATTGATATTGTGAACGTGGATTTTGTCGCCGAATCCATTGTGACCATCCACCAAAAAGACAACCCATTGCATGACATTTATCATCTTGCTTCGGGCACGGAGTCGCAAACTTTCAGCGCGCTGACGGATGCGTTGGCAAGCGCGCAAAATAAGCGGGCACCGATATTTTTGCCGAGTTTTGAAAAACCGTTCACAACAATCAACAACTGGGTTGCTAACAATTTTCGAGGCAATTCGATTAGCGCTGGGGCGACACTTCTGAAAGTTTTTCTACCATACATCACCTTCAACACCGTTTTTGACAACACAAGAATTACAAATGAGACAAAAAAATCTCCAATTCCATTTTCCAAATATAGTTATCCTCTGCTACAATTCAGTCGCGCGGGAAATTTCACGTATCCCTATAAGGAATGGCCAGGCGGTTAACAAAGGCGAGCAAACTATCAAACGATAGTGCAAACTCAGATCTACAATGGCTCGCCGCTAATGAAATCATAACAAGCAGTTTAGTAATTTCACGTACAAGTTGTTTTTAGCAGTTCGGCTTAATCAATGACAGTGCCCTGGCAGATTGCTAACAATACTGGTCAAGCTGTAGAAGCTTTTTCTAGTCAGAAGCAGTTTACGCCGTCATTCCAAAAGACGATTGACCAATGCAGTACTGAGCCCGCTCAGAAACTGCGCGCTTTTAACTTTGGACGATTCGGTGCGGCCCCAGCGAATCAACCCCATAAAGTGATCCAAAGTTGAGCCGGTACAATTGTTTCCTCACGAACTACACACAACGAGGACGATTATTCGATCGTTTGGATAAACGGAGCTGGCACACGTGTTTGAGAAGCACAGTTGCAAAACTCTACCCTTTGCAACTGACTCCGAAGACATTCTCACGCAGCTCTTTGGTAACTCTTGGTACCACGCTGATTTTGATTGCAGTATGAGGTATTGCCCCCGATAGCAATTCACTACAAAGTACTCTGCTTGTCGGCGAGGTCTTCCCCACAAATTCAGGAGGAATCAAAGCAATATGAGCATGGATATACGCTTGGAAGCATGGGTAAGCAGTTTAATCGAACTTTCAAAACTGAAATGGATGCTTGGCTCAGGCCGACGTTGGCATCCGGGAGAAAAACTCAAGCTACTTTTTACAGGTTATAACGGCACGCGCAACACTGGCGCAGATGTGCGTGTTGAAGAAATGCTCAGACAGATCAAGCATATCCTGGGTGAGGATAACTGCGAACTGAGCGTGCTAAGCCAGAATTTCGACCTGACCAGTGGCTATTTCAAAGGGGTCAAGCAAGTGAAATTGCCTGACATCTTTCCGCAGATGCTTTATCGAGAAATTCCGAATTTCGATGGAGTTGTCGCCTGCGAAGGTTCGATGTTCAAAAGCAAGTTTGCCAATGCGCTGACCACAATGATGGTTGGCAGCCTTGGAATGGCTTCGGCACAGAACAAACTGAGTATTGGATACGGCGCAGAGGCCGGCCAAATGGACCCAATGCTCAACAAAATGGTCGCACGCTACTGCAAAGACTCTTTGGTGATTACTCGTAATCCGGAATCCCAGGATGTTTTGGGCAAACTCGGCGTTTCCACTGAACTTGGGACAGACACAGCTTGGACCTTTGAACCACACGCGACCGAATACGGCTACTCAGAACTCAGAAAAGTGGGATGGGACGAGCAAACGCCTGTCTTGGTCGTTTGCCCGATCAATCCGTTTTGGTGGCCCGTCAAGGCTTCTGTTAGCAAGTATGTGGCGAAAACCCTCTTTGGCGCTTATAAGGACAGTCACTATCGCACTGTCTACTTCCATCGTTCAGGACCTGAGGTGGATGCCGCTTACAACCACTACCTGACCGGAATGTCCAACGCTGTTGAGCGATTCCGCAAAGAAAATGACGTATTCGTTGTTTTAGGCTGTATGGAAATGCTGGACAGAAAAGCTTGCGAAGACATGTCGGCCAATTTGGGTGGGGTGCCAATTTTCTCATCAGAAAATTATGACATGTACCAAATGGTCAGCGTTTTGCGATCCTGCCACATGATGGTTTCGTCTCGATATCACGGAATTGTTACCAGCATGCCTGGGCTTGTGGCATCGGCTGGTGTCACGATGGACGAGCGCATTCGCAACTTAATGCACGAGCGTGGCCATCAGGATTTGCTATTGAATGTTGATGATCCCGATTTGGAAGAACGGCTCTACGGCATTATGGGCAAGCTTCAGAGAGAGCACGAAACCATACGCGATGGCATTGGCAAAACGGTGGCTAAAAATCTGAAGATGATGGCAAAAATGGGCGTTTACTTTGAAGAGCACGTCCAGCGCCGTTATCCCGAATTTCCAATTCGGCGGGGGTTGCAGAATTGGGAAGATTATCTGCCGCCGCTGAGTCCGAATCTGCGGGGCCTGCTGGAAAACTACGGTTAATGAAAAATTGACCTTTCGTTTTGCGGCGGATTGAGCGAAAAAGTTCGCTTCAATCCGCCGCATTCGTTTTGCCGAATCCCACTCTCAGCCTGTATCATTCGCCTGATGAATTTCCTCGAGAGAATCCTCCAACAACTCACTCAAACACCGAATCGCCCCGTCATCCAGGAAGTTCGAGATGGGCAATTCGTCACCACAACTTGCGCCGAACTGCTTTCGCAAATTCGGTCTGCGCGCACTTTCATTCGCAATTCCAGTTTGAAGAAAGGTGACCGCTGCGGATTGCTTGCCCCCAACTCAATCCGCTGGGCGGCGATGGACCTGGCCCTGATGGCTGAAGGCATCATTGTCGTGCCGCTTTATTCGCGGCAGGCCGCAAACGAACTGGTTGGCATGTTGAAAGACTGCGGTGCTTCGATGGTTATTTGCGGCGATGAAAGCTTGCGAGAAGGAATTGCTCAAAACTGGCCGGAAAATTCGCCGCCGCTGGTTCTGTTTGACAATATTTTTGCGTCGAAAAGCGACAACGGCGTTCAAGACGCTCCCAATCTGCTCAGTGACCAAGACATCGTCACGATCATTTACACCTCGGGTACCTCCGGCGAACCGAAGGGCGTAATGCTGAGCGTCGCGAATCTGAATCATATGGTTCCCTGCACCGGCGCGCGGCTGGACCAATTGATGAAAGGCCAGACAGAAAAAATCCCTGATCAGATTTTTCACTACTTGCCGTTTTGTTTTGCCGGCTCGTGGATTTTGCTGCTAACGGCGTTGTCACGAAACAGCTTGCTGTCGCTTTCGACTGATCTGAACAAGCTGGCTGACGAATTGAAACTGGCAGCACCGAATTACTGCCTGAATGTACCAACGCTGCTGGAACGCATTCGCACTGGAGTTGAAGGCCAAATCGCACAGAAGCCTGGATTCGTTCAAAAGATTTACCACAGCGGTAAAACCGCCTGGCTGCGCCAACACGAAGGAAAAGGACGCGCTGGTTTTGCTTTTAAGCTGGCCAATTGGTTGATCTTCGACAACATCAAAAAGAAGATCGGCGTAAATCTGCAAGCATTGATTTGCGGTTCGGCGCCGTTGGCGAAAGAAACCCAGTTATTTTTCTCAATGCTCGGCATTCGAGTTTTGCAGGTTTACGGACTGACGGAAACAACGGCGATCTGCACGATGGATAACCCAGAAGATTTCACTCCTGGCAGAGTCGGTCCGGCGATTCCAGGCATTGAAATGAAACTTGGCGAAGGCGGAGAGTTGCTAGTACGCGGGCCTCACATTTTTACCGGGTATTGGAATAAGCCGGAAGCAACAGCTTCAGCGCTGCTACCAGACAAAGATGGCGGATGGTTTCGTACCGGCGACCAAGGCGAAGTGGACGAAAAAGGCAATTGGGCGATCACCGGGCGAATCAAAAACCTGCTGATCCTAAAATCCGGTCACAACGTCGCACCTGAACCGATTGAGGAAAAAATTCTTTTCAATCTGCCAACGGCTCAGCAGTGTGTGGTGGTGGGCAATAACAAAGGGTTTCTGGCGGCGCTCATCACGGGCGATTTAACCTCCGAACAAGTGCAAGCCGCCGTTGATGCCGTTAACACCGATCTGCCGCATTACAAACAAATTCTTGCTTTCAAAGCCGTCAATGAACCTTTAACAATTGAAAGTGGATTGTTGACTGCCAACGGCAAATTGAAACGCGATGCCATCAACAAGCACTTCGCCAACGAAATCGAAGAGCTTTATCGTGCCCCAAAGGGCTGATAGAAGCCGGAAGGAAATTGAATGCTCATACTAAGTGGGCTTTGTCTTTTTATGACAGTTGTCATTGGCATTATGGCAGCGATGGCCTTGGCTGCCCGCGGCATTGCCGAAGAGAATCAAAAAGAAGCTGAAAGAGCCGAATCAGAGAAGGACGAAGAATAAGCTGATATGCAAAGTTACAAAGGCGAAACCCTGTCGTGGGAGTTGAAAGACGGCTGCATTGAATTGGCGCTTCACCGCGAACCCGCCAACGAAATCGGATTGAAGACACTGGAAGAATTGGAATACTTCGTAGCAGTCCACGAAACACTGAAAGACGAAGCCCATGCGTTGATCATTCACAGCCAAATGAAGCACGGCTTTTCCGCCGGAGCTGATTTGCGTGACCTGTACACACAGGCCAAAGAGCTTGGCTTTGAAAACGCGGCTCCCCAGGTTCGCGGTTTTCTGAATCGTATCCACGCGGTGATGAACACAATTGACGCTTCTCCGCTAACAACGATCGCGGCAGTTCACGGAGTCTGTTTTGGAGGTGGCTTTGAACTGGCGCTGGTGTGCGATTTGATCTTTGCCGACAAAATGGCGCGCTTCTGTTTTCCAGAATTGCGCTTAGGGTTGATTCCCGGTTTTGGAGGCATTCCGCGATTGAAGCGCGATCTAGGCAATGGGATTGTGCGGGATTTGCTGCTGACCGGTCGCAGCATCAACGCGACAAAAGCCCAAGCCATTGGCTTGGTAAGCCAGCTTGCCGCAGAAGGCGAGGCACTGAAATTGGCGCGCTTCACCGCTGCGCAACTGAAAAAATTCGACCGCGCAACCAGCGCCACTGCCAAACAGTTTCTGAAACCCATTCCTTATGACGAACTCAAGCAGGAGATCGAAATTTTCTGCGACCTGTTCACTAAACCGGCAGTCGAAGCCGGATTGCGTAAATTTGTCGAAAGCACCGATGCTCAACCTTACCTTCCCTGACGACGCCATTTCACCCATGAAAAACATCATTCTCTGTTGCCTGTTGAGCGCGATATTCCATTTCACCTGTCCGGCAACGGCCCGTGCGCAAACCGTCAAAACATCGGATCAGAAAGCCCGGCTGAAAACATCCGTTCCGATGCCAAGCGAAAGCTTTTACTTTCTGATGAATGATTACAAAATGGAGCATCAAGGCGAGTTCAACACGCTCAACATCAAGGTAAGTTACGAGTACAATGCGGGCATTGCGGATCAGGAATATCCCGATTTCATTCCGATCAGAAAGGATGTGGACGCATTCTTGGGCAAATATCCTAATGAAACGGCGTTCTGGGAAATCGTCAATAAGCAACTGACCGCAATGATCTTACATAAATACCCGGCGTTGGCATCCGTCACTTGTGAAATACAAGTGACGCCTTCGCCAAAATATTCATTCACTCGAGGCAGTATTGTGACACGACATAGGACAAAGCTCGTGAAGGTCACGCCTGCCAAACAGAATGTTCGGCGCGAAAACTAGCGCCTCACGCATTTATCAAAGGAGTTGCTGAATGGCTGAAACCAGAAGAGCCAAAATCACTTCACTGGGCAGATATGTTCCACCCCGCGTCGTCACAAATGACGACCTTTCCAAGATGGTCGAAACCACTCACGATTGGATTGTTGAACGGACTGGAATTCACGAACGCCATTGGGTTGAACCCGGCACGCCGAGTTCCGAATTGGCCGTTCACGCGATTGATGATTGCCTGAAACGTCGCGGCATCGAAGCCGAGGAAATCGAATTGATCGTTGTTGCGACCGTCACGCCGGATATGTTTTTCCCTTCGACGGCGTGCGTAATTCAGAACAAAATTCGCGCAACCAAAGCCTGGGGCTTCGACATTTCCGCCGCTTGTTCGTCGTTCCTGTACGCGCTGACCACCGGCGCGCAGTTTATTGAAAGCGGCAAGCACAAAAAAGTGCTGGTCGTTGGCGCGGATGTCATGACCAGCATTTTGAATCCCGAAGATCGCACAACGTTGGTGCTGTTTGGCGATGGCGCGGGCGCAGTGTTGCTGGAACCTTGCGAAGAAGGCGAAGAGTTCGGCATTTTGGATTATCACCACGAAATTGACGGCAGCGGCGGGGAAAGTCTGTACATGCCTGGCGGCGGCAGCTTGCATCCTCCTTCGCATGAAACCGTGGACAAGAAAATGCACTACGTTCATCAGAACGGGCAGGCTGTTTTCAAATTCGCCGTTCGCAAGATGGAAGAACTAAGCACCGGCATGCTGGCTAAAAACAATTTGACCGGCGATAACATTGCCTGCTTTGTCGCCCATCAAGCGAACTTGCGTATCATTGACGCTGCGGCCAAGAAAGCCGGGCTTGCACCGGAAAAAGTCATCAAGAACATTCACAAATTCGGCAACACCACTGCCGCCACGATTCCGCTGGCAATCGGCGATGCAATTGACTCCGGCAAGCTGAAGAAAGGCGATTTGGTTTTATTTGCCGCCGTTGGCGCTGGCTTTACTTCCGGCTCTGTCTTGGTTCGCTGGGCTTATTGATTTTCAGGAGAATTACTCTTAGATGAAAACGACTGAACAGATTATTGACGAAATTCTGACGCTGGCATCTTCGCACTTCAAAGTTGACCGAGCGGAATTGACTCCGGATGACGATTTTTTCAAGAAGCTCGGTATTGACAGTTTGCAAGCGCTTGGCCTGCTGACGCGACTGGAAAACCATTTCAGCGTTGAACTTCCTGACTATGAAGTGCAAGGGGTCAGCGATTTCCGAACGCTGGCCGAACGAATTGAATCGAGACTCTAAATCGAAAATGTCCAACAACTCACAGCCCCAAGTCACGATGATTGACCTGAGCAAGCATCAATCGCTCGGCGCATCTCTGCGCGAAGCGCTGGATAAATTCGCCGATGAAACCTGCCTGATCGAAGCTGATCGCGAACGCGAGAATCATCGGCTGACCTATCGCCAGTTCAAAGAAATGGCTTTGCCGTTGGCGAGCTTTCTGCAACTGCGCGGGCTGAAAGCGGATTCGCGCGTGGCCATCATTATGACCAACCAGTCGCGGTGGCTGGTTTCGGCCTACGCGATTTTTCATTCCGGCGGAGTTCTGGTTCCGCTGGATTACAAGCTGAACGCGTACGAACACATTCCGCTGCTGGCGCACAGCAAAGCTGAAGTCCTGATCACCGAATATCACTTCTGGCGCGCGATCAAACAACAAAATCCCGACGAAGCGAACTTGCCGCACACAGTCATTGTCACAGACGTTCCGAAGAATGCCGACTTGATGGGAGCAATACGCTGGGAAGACGCCAAAGCCGAAAACGAGCCGGTTTTCGTTCCTCGCACGCGCCAGGATTGGGCCTGCATCGTGTATTCATCCGGCACGGGCGGTCGCCCAAAGGGCTGTGTGCTGACACACGATAATTATCTGGAGCAATGCGCTTCGCTGACCAGCCTGTATCCGTTCTGGCCTGGCGTTCGTTACCTGAGCATTTTGCCTACGAACCATGCGATTGATTTTATGGTCGGCTTCATTGGGCCGTTCGTTTGCGGAGCGACCGTCGTGCATTTGCGAACCTTGCGCCCGGAATTCGTTCGCGAAGCTTTCACACGCTTCAAAATCACTTACGTCGCACTGGTTCCGCTGATTTTGAAAAACCTGCAAGCCGGTTTGGAACAACGCTTTGCCGATCTGCCACCGCTCAAACGCTTCGCCTTCAACGGGCTACTCGGCATTAACAAAGCGCTGACCAAGCAGCGGCCCAACCTGGAGCTAAGCCGCAAGCTGCTCAAACAAGTCCACGAAGCATTCGGCGGCGAACTCAAGGCGATCTTTACCGGCGGCACTTTTTGCGCGCCGCAGATCATACAGTTTTTCTATGACCTGGGGATTCAGGTTTCCATCGGCTACGGGTTAACCGAAGCGGGAACGACAATCACGCTCAATGACCTGAAACCGTTTCGGGCGGACACCGTAGGCAAACCGCTTCCCGGTATGGAAGTGAAGCTCATCAACACAGGCGAAGACGGCATTGGCCAGGTCGCCGTTCGAAGCAAAACCGTCATGTCGCATTACCTCGACGATCCGGAACTGACTGGCGAAACGATTGTTGATGGCTGGTTGATGACAGGCGACCTTGGACGTTTTGACCAGTCGGGACATTTGCAGCTTTTCGGGCGCGCCAAAAACATGATCGTCACCGAAGAAGGCAAGAACGTTTATCCCGAAGACATCGAAGCCGCGTTTGAAGGTTTGCCGGTCAAAGAGTTCTGCGTCTTCGCAGCGAATTACATCTGGCCGGAACGGTCTATGCTCGGCGAAAAACTGATCGTCGTGTTGCGGCTGAACGAAGGCCAGCAGTTCAGCGAAGAGTTGAAACAGGACTTGATCCGCCGCAACGCCAAACTTCTGAACTTCAAACGCATCAGCGGCTACGTTGTATGGGATCAGGACTTCCCACGCACGGCTTCGATGAAGATCAAACGGTTCGTGCTGGCGGAAGAGATTCGCGCAAAGTTTGATCGGCAAGCAGCGTTGCAAGAATTATGAAAACTCTGGCAATCGTCAATCCGGCTGCGGGGTTTGGCAAAGCGGCAAAGCTGCTTGGGCCGACGATGGAGCGTCTGCGGGCAGCAGGTGTGGAATTTGACGTTGCCGAAACCAAGCACGCCGGTCACGCCACGGAGCTTGCGCGCGAAGCTTACAAGCAAGGCTATCGCCGCTTTATTGCCGTTGGCGGAGACGGGACTTCGTTCGAAACAGTCAACGGATTGTTTCCTGAAGCGCTAAACGATAAACCGCCGACGCTTGGTTTTTTGCCGCTCGGCACGGGCAATTCGTTCCTGCGCGATTTCACCAAAGATGGCGCAAACTTTGCGCTGCAAGCGATCATCGAAAACCGCTCGCGGCCCTGCGATGTAATTCGGCTGAAACACAAAACCGGCGAAGTCTATTACATCAACATTTTGAGCCTGGGGTTTGTCGCAGACGTCTGCACGCTGGCGGCTAAATTTAAACTTCTGGGTGCGGCAAGTTATGGTTTGGCAGTCGTGCTGACGCTGGCGCGATTTCAAAAACGAATCTTCCCGCTGAAGCTGGAAGGCAAACCGCTGGAAAATTCACCAAGCACTGCGCTGCTGATTTTCAACAACAGTAAATTCACGGGCGGAAACATGATGCTGGCTCCGAACGCCGACACTGCCAGCGGAGAAATTGAAATCGTTCGCTGGTCGGCTGACCGATTCGATTTCATCAAAAATTTCCCAAAATGTTATGACGGTTCACACATCAACCATCCGCTGATTTGGACCGGCCAAGCCAAACGGATCGAAATGGATTTTGGCGGGCCGATGGACATTATGGTTGACGGTGAAGTAATGACCGTAGAAATGGAATCGCTGGAAGTGTTGCCGTCCGCTTTGAAGGTTATGGTCTGACTCTCCCACAAAGCCACACGGAGATAACTTTGAGCTTGGTGAATCTTCGTGTGGCTTCGTGGGAGAAAATGTTTTTCTTTCATTTGATGAGTAATCCAATCATTCGCTCCGACATTCGCAATCATCCAACCCACGCCTGGGAATCGCTGAATATTTTCCAGAAGGCGTATCACTACATTCGTTCGATCCTGGTTTGGATCGTCAGCATCGTCCATTTTTTCCCGGTTTGTTCAGCATTGGTGCTCATGGGGTATCTCGTTGATCCGCGCAAAAATGACAAACCGCAACGCTGGCTGTTTCGCAATATCCTGCGTTTGGCCGGTTTGGATTTCGAAGTGAAATATTCGGCAGGCTTTGATCGCACCCGCACCAGCTTTTTCATCTGCAACCACATTGACCTGTGGGATGCGTTCATCATCTATTCGGCAATCCCACAATTCGTGCGCGGTTTGGAGCACGAATCGCATTTTAAGATTCCGGCATACGGCTGGATGATGCGACGATTTGGCAATGTCCCTGTGCCGCCCGAAGGCAATCTGGCCAAATACAAACAGATGATGAAGCTGACACGCGAGCGTCTGGATTCCGGGGTCAGCCTGATCGTTTTTGCCGAAGGCTCGCGCACGCTTAATGGCCTTGTCGGTGAATTCAACCCCGGAGCCTTTCGGATGGCCGTTCAATATGGCTACCCGATTGCGCCGATGAGCATCGTCGGTGCCTACGAATTCAGCAAAAAAGGTGACTGGAAACTCTTTCGTTCCAAGATCACGGTTTACATGCACGACACGATTGAAACGGCTGGGCTTGGCAAAAACGACGTCGAGCCGTTGCGCCAACGTGTGCAGGAGATTGTCGCTCGTCCCATTGAAGAGTTTTATGGCATTGCGCCTGCTGGAAAATTCGACTCCGAACTCACTGCGAAGACCAAAGCAAGCTTAGGATAATAAGATTTCTTTCCATTTAGCCGCACAAAACACGTAGTTCTACTCATTTGCTGACCGCTTTTCTAACCTTAAAGTGATGTTATCCGAATGCTAACGTGGGATTAGCAGAAGGGCCAGGCAAGAAATGGAGACCGAGGAAATGGGATGCGCTTTGTTTCTTGTTAGGTATACATTCAGCACAAGCGCGGTCAAAGTTTTTCCAAATCATTGGCTTATGCCCCGTTCGCCAATCATTTTGAGAGATTGCATTGGAGACTGATGAGTCGGTTGCGCGTATCAATTACAGGCAACCGAGAGAACGAATGACATCAAGCGTTTGCCGGGCAGTCCCTGGTGCAGTGCCATTCCGATTATTGATTTTTTGGAGCCGATGACTCCCCGCATCGGCCCTTTTCATTTTATGCCGCACTCTCGTGCTGCAATGATGCAGAGCACAAACGTTGGACCTGGCCACAGACGTCTTCTAGCTTGATTTAGCCAGAACGGCTTGCCTCTCATCCCAAACTTGTAGAGTGGATTCTTGGGGCTGAGGCATTAATCCAAAATAGCCAATTGTGACAAAAAATCCTGGCAAGAATTTGACGTGAATCTTGCCCAGAAATTGCTGCGGCGCAATTTCGACAACTTCATCCAGAATAACCCGAATAAATAGTGGATTTTCGGGCAAATCATAATCCAGTTTGAACACGTCCAAATGGCTGTCTTTCTTCCCTTTTCCAACCCAGGTTTTGAAGTAATAAGCACGAGTGTTGCCTTCTTCGTTAACACTGAACTTGCGATAAAACGGCGATGCAAACTTAAGGATCCGTGCGCCCAGCTGTGTGAATACGTTGAAGCCAATTTGCCGTTGCTGATCAAATTGCTTACCCAGCCACGGCGTTTGTTTGTCCAACAAGACGTGCGCCATTCCAGGATGAAAGCCCTCTAGCGAATCTGGCACACGGCCTTGCACAAACATTTTGTGATAAGGGCTGCGTTCGACCAGCGCAGTGGCGAGCGAGCCAAGAATCAAAATTGCCGCAATAATTCCCACGACAGAAAGCAGAATGGTGAACCACATAGCTTTTTCTCCTCTGGTGAAATTGTCGTTGAAATGACTGGCTGCTCAGAAGCTATGACCGCAAAAACGAAAAGAGCCGCGCAGTCTTGAATTCGCTCAAGATTACGCGGCTCCCGTTTGTTTCGGATTCACAGAGAAATGCTGTGGAATTATGGCGTGGCAACGATGATTTCGTTGGAGCGCACACCGCGCATTTGCTCCTGGGCATTACGCGCCTTCACGGCCGGATCGTGTTTGATCTTTTCAGTCTGTGACTTGGCATGTTTGTTGGCGACTCTTGCATCTTCAACGCGTGTCACAGCAAGCGAGTGTGTTTTGACTGCCTCACGCTCAGCCCCCTGAGCGCGAAGAAACGTCGTAACCGATAATGCCAACAATGCCAATGTCAGCATCGCCAACCAGGCATAATTGGGAATGCTGGGGATCAAGCCTTCGACGCGAGCCCCCACTGATGAATGTCCGCCAAATGGCGTGGATTGCGCGCGAACCGCAACAGAATTGTTTCTAGCTGAGTAAGAATTGGCTACCCGTTTCAAGCAACACCTCCAAATATTTCTTGTATTGTTTTAGCCTGGCACCGACTAACACCTTCAATGCCTGAGCTATCATTACAACTCCCACGAATCTTCGTCGAAGATGTACTTCGTTAGTCAATTAGTTGTCGTCGGTTATACGGGAATCTGCCAGTCTGGCCGGGGCTGCGGCAGATAAACGCATTCGCTTAACAATGTTTGACCGGGGTTTAGCTTCCCCAATGAACTCTGAACTTTTTGATTCGATTTACCTGAACCAGTAAACCGGAAAAACCGTCCTTGAACCTAACTGCTTAATTGTTTGTTTAAGATGGCGCGGAAGGTACCACGCGTTAAAAAACCTGTAAAGCACTATTTTTCAGTAGTTTCATAGCCGAAACCTCATGCAACATGTAATTTGGTTAGAAAATGGAGCAGTTAAGCAAAATCGCTAAAAATTGTCTTGTGGTCGAATCAACTTCAGCCACAGAATGTTGGGCTTTCCCAAATATAAGCCAAGTAAGAGTTGGTAAATGCCTTGTTTTCAGTGGCAACCAGAATGTGCTTTCTTTTTGATTCGCTTGAATTTTATGTAGAAAAAAAATTTTCACCGTCTCACCTATGAAATTAGCTCTTAAGCAATGAATACACCCATTTCATTTACCAGTTTCGATAATTCGTCTAACATCCGCGCCGCGATGAGTTCCCTTTCTTCACGATTTCAAGCCCTTTGCTGGTTACTGCTTTGCGCTGCAATGGGCGCGAGCCTGCTTTTTATATATGACGACAGTTGCCAGATGGACGGAGGGCAACATTTTCTGTTTGCGCGATGGGCCTGGACGCATCACGACCTGTTTGTCGGTGTTTGGGCGCGCCCGCTATTCACCTTTCTTTATGCGTTTCCTTCAGTGATTGGCTATCAGGCTGCGCGTGCTTTCACAGTGATGATCTGTCTAGTTATTGGCTGGCAAACCTGGCGCTTGGCCGAAGACTTCAATTTACCGCGCGCGTCTTTCACTATTGTGTTGTTGTTTCTTCAGCCGTCTTTCTTTTTATTTTGTGCAGACACAATGACGGAGCCGATTTTCGCGCTGATTTTCGTTATTGCTCTGAGGTTTCATCATCAAGGCAGAATCAAAGCGGGAATGATTGTCGCTTCGTTAATGGTGTTGGCCAGGCCGGAAGGATTCTTTCTTGGCGTGCTTTGGGGAATATGGGTACTACAAACAACAAATGAATCCGGCTTGAAAGATCAATCCCGTCACAGCTTCCGCTGGATCAAATCCGCAATCCGCAATCCGCAATCCGTAATCAATCTTTTATGGCTGGCAACGGGTTCGCTTCTTTGGTGGGTTGCTGCAACACTTATAACCAAAGACCCAATGTTCATCAAAAACAATTGGCCGTCTGGCTGGTCTATGACCGGAACAATCTATGGCGCGCATGGGTTGCTAGCTTATCCCGCCCGATTGCCTGAAGCCGTTGGCTTGTTCTTGTTGCCGATCTTTGTTTACGGATTGGTTTGGCTATTGAAACATCGCCAGTTATTTATGCTGACTTCATCTTTCCTGCTGATTTTTGTGCTGCACACAATTTTCCGCGCTTATGGCTTGCTGGGGTCTGCTGGGTATCCACGTTATCTGGTAGCAGTTTCTCCGGCAATTGCAGTGATTACCTTGGTTGGTTGGAACCGCATGGCTGGATGGTTCGCGCATGTTTCTCGCCCTGTCAGATGCGGCTGTGCAGCCGTTTTGTTAGCTGTTTCCGCCTGGACGAATTACGTTTATGCCGATGGAGCCGAATGGTCTCGCGACGCGCGCGTTCCCGGCGCTCGTCTACGGCGCCGATCACCCTTACGGCCGCCCGGCCTCCGGTCTCGGCAGCCAAGCTTCGGTGCAAGCGCTCGATCGTGCCGCGC
>CAZXHW010000068.1:0-15658 GCA_964639915.1 uncultured Heliomicrobium sp. | reverse complement strand
GAAATCCCTTCGCTGCCAACGATTGCCGATGGTTTGGCCGTCAAACGCGCAGGGCAGAAAACTTCTGAACTGGTGCGGCATTATGTTGACGACATTGCCACCGTCAGCGAAGACGAAATTGCCAGCGCAATTTTGAAGCTGCTGGAAATTGAAAAAACTGTTGTCGAAGGCGGCGGCGCGGCGGGCTTGGCGGCGGTGCTATTCAACAAGCTTGCGGGCCTGGAAGACAAGAACGTCGCCATTGTCATCAGCGGCGGAAACATAGATCCCAATTTGCTGTCGAAAATTATCCAGCGAGGTTTGGCCAAAGACGGGCGTATGGTTCGCATCCGGGCGATGATGCGTGACCGTCCGGGTGAATTGGCGCGCATCTGCAATCACGTGGCGGAACAAGGCGCGAACATTCTGGAAGTTGAACACAACCGCGCTTTTTCGAACCTGGAAGTCGGCGGCGTGGAAATTGATCTGACGCTGGAAGCGCGCGGCCATGACCACGCCCGTCAATTGCTGAAAGCGTTGAGCGAAGATGGAATCCAGGCGAATCAGCTAAGCTGAACTGGCGGCTACTTGAGAACGACGTTTTCCAGCCGCCAGCCTTTTGTGCCGCCGATGACCAGCGTTGCCTGAATCTGATCGCCTTTCTTCACCTTGCTCAGCAGCTTTTCGTCTCGCAAGGGAAAGGGCATGGTCATCGCTTCCATATAGCCTTTGATCTCCTCGTGCTCGATGGTTACCTGTTTTAGCTCTACTTCAACCGAAACGATTTTTCCTTTCAGCAGATAGCGGCGTTCGGGGTCCACTGCGTCGGGTTGCTTTACCGGAGTTGGCGTGGCTTTGGCCAACGCAAGTTCTGCTTTGGCTTGATTGCCAGGAATTTGCCGCGCGTAAAGCGCAAGTTTCCAGATGGCTTCATCGCTCAGGCGGCCTTTGAAGCCAGGCATTCCGCTGGATTTGATTCCTTCGTTGATGACCGCATAAACCTCCCCTTCGGTCAGCGAGGCAATTTTCGGATCCGCTAAATTCGCGGGCTTGGTCGGCATGGCAGACGCGAACTCCGTTTTCGCCAGTCCGTTTTCGCCATGACAAGCGGCGCAGCGCTGCAAAAACAAAATGCGTCCGGTGGCGATGGTTTCATCACTTACCGGAATTGGGCTTTTCAATTGCTTGGCGCTGGCAGGAATCAATTCCGCCGTGGCCGACGATTTGGTCGAATCGGCATAAATGATCTGGCGATAGCTGATTTCCGATGGCTGCAATTCTCTTTGGCCGTTGGCCTGAGTTGGCCGTAACAGGATCCGTTTAATCCAGTTGCCGCGCGCATCAAATTCATATTTGACGGAAAGTTCAACGGCTGTTCGTTTGCCGCTGTCTTGGGTTCCCCGTTCGATGACATTGCCTTTGGCGTCGTATTCGACAAACTTCTTTGTGTTGTTGTCCATATTCAGGACGTTGCCGCTGTCGCCTTTGACAGTCGGATCAAACAACGCTTCGTGCTGTGTGATGGCAAACCCGTTTTCCATCACCACGCGAAACGGCGTTTGCAGCGTTCGTTTTCCGGCAGCGTCATAAATCGCTGTTGAAGAAGCCTGCTGAATTTCCAGCGACTGGCCGTTTTGTTGGTCCAGCACCACATCGTCGGTCAATGTGGCTCTGACATCACCGATCAAACCGTCGCGTTCGCGTTCGCTTAGCGATTGTAGATCTATTTTGGGTTCGGATTTGCAAGCAGCCGCCAGGAGCGCAGCGGCGATCAACAGCCAAAGAGTTTTGTTTTGCACGTAACCTCGCAGAAAAGAAATTGTCATCTGTTGGGGACGTAAACCGACCGGTTTGTCAGCGCGCATGTTGCCTTGATTGGGTTTCTTCCAACAACCGTTCCAGCAATTCAATTTGTTTTTGTTGCATTTCGATCAATGCCATCCAATCGCGTTCGCGCAATTCCGTCAACTGTTCGTGCAATTGCAAAATCTCCAACTCGGCTTTGATGTTTACCTCGTAATCGTGTGTCGCTTGTTCGCGGTCTTTGGCCGCCATGCGGTTCTGGCTCATCATAATGACCGGAGCCTGAAGTGCGGCGATGCAGGAAAGAAGCAGGTTGAGCAGAATATACGGGTACGGATCGTACGCGCGCTGCATCAGCACAAATGTGTTGAAGATCATCCAGGCAACCAAAAAAGCCAGAAAAATTATGATGAACGTCCAACTGCCGCCGAATGCGGCGACACGGTCTGCAACACGTTCGCCAAAGCTCAGTTGCTCGTTGAATTCACTGATAACGTCGCGTGAAATGTGGCGATGGGCGATGAAACGTTCGACGATTTCACGCTCCTTGGGTGGCAGCTTTTCAAGCTCGATTTGCAGCAGCTTGCGCGCGGTTTCCTGGCGATTGATTTTGGCAACCTTGTGATTCATTGAGTCTCCTGTCAGTAAATGTCTGTTGAGGTCAGCTTACAGCAGGATTTGATTTAGGGCATCGGCAGGGATCAATTTCTATTTTGCCGGGCAGCAATTTTTCGCAATTTTGATCTGACAAGGCCAATCAAGCCGCCGGGTTCAAAGGCCTTGACCAACGCCAGAATGGGACCCGGTTTGAACTGAGGCGGGTAAACGGCAAGGTATTCTTTTTCGACGAATGTGGGCGCGAATTTGGATTTGAACCGATGCAGGGAGCGGAAATGGTAAAACAAATCCATGTGGCAGTAGACCAGTTTCAGCACGCGGGCCACGAGTTTGAAGTTGTCTACAGGTTCGACGCCAGCCAACGGCGAAGTCGCCAGGGTAGCCAGTTGAGCGCCTTCCGCAGATAAATGCTTCAGGGCTTCGACAACCAGCAACTCGCTGACTCCGCGCTCGGCTTCAGGGTGGCGAATCAAATCTTCCAGATACCAGCCTTGGCGGGCGTAAATTGGCGAACAGGCCAGCAATCCTTGCAATTCTCCTTGTTGGTTGCGCGCCAGAAAGTAACGTTTGTGATCGCTGAGCGTAAACGGGTTTAGTTCCAGCAACCAGCCAAGCGCATCAATCTCGCGTGTGTCCAGCCATTTGTGGCAAAGGGAGTCAATTTCGACATGAGTTGCTGCCGAGTGCTCGAAATCCGGGTTGTAAGGTTTGACGCTGATTCCGGCGTTTCTTGCCTGATTAACGCCAGCGCGAACTTTTTTGGCTCGGTCTCCCGCAGGTTTCCAATCCGGCAATTTGAAATAGCCGGATTCGCCAACCGACAAAAGACCCATTCCGCATTCGCGTGCAATGGCTGCAAATTCTTCTCCGACCGGCAACATCAAACATGTGAAGTTTTTTCGCCTGCAAAACTCCAAAAAGCTTTGCGTCACCTGGTGCCAATCTTTCCTGGCTGCCAGCGGTGCTGCAACCACCAGCAAAACCTGGCCAATGCGGCGAAATACAACCGCGCCTTCAGGAAATTCAGACCACCAAACGTTCATTTCTCCATACAGCGAAAGAAAAGATTGATGCTCATAACCATATTGCGTCAGCAGTTGAATTAACCGCCAAGAGGAATTGGTTGTTGATGAAATTTCGTCGTCTGAATCTTCTGTAGCGGGAAGGAGCGGCTGGGCTTTGGAAGGAAGCCAATCTGTTTGTCGAAGCAGTTCAAGGAGAAGGCCGGCGGCTGATCCGATCATCAATCCTTTGGCTGTTAGACCCGTTGCCCGCCAAAGGGAGTTGCGCGTCAAATGCCCCGTAACGATCACCACAAACAGGCTTTTGCGAGTCAAAACCAGCGACACAAAACCGCCGATTGCTCCGCTCAGTGCGGTGGTTTGCCCCATTTTTTGTTGAGACAATATCCGTTTGCCGAAAAGACCTAGGGCTCTGGTCATGACCAATTTCCAGGGCAGATTTGGCGAGGGTTGCAGATAGCGTTGGCAATGCCTCCCAAAGCTTCTGCCACATCGCTATCGCAACCCTCAAAAAACGAAGAAAAAGGCGGGCAGGAATTCCGATCCCTGCCCGCTAAACCGTGAGCCAGACATTGCAGGTATCAACCATGGATGCTTTCCAGCAGCATCGCCGACTCACGTTCCGTGCCTGTGCTCTTTTCAGGCGCGAATCTCGTGCTGTTTTTTCAAATGGCGAGCAACGCCAAGAAACATATCTCGTTAAATCTTGAATCCGTTGGGAAAAGAACTGGCAATTGGTCGCTGATATGCGCTTACAAGTGACAGTGCTTCCGTTGCCTTCAGGAGGTGTAGGCAACGGAAGCCATCATCGGGCAAATACTCCGCGTTTATTTGCCCGAAGGTTTGGTCGCCGCAGGCGTTGTTTTTGCTTTCGCTTTGCCTTTGGCTTTGTGTTTGGCTTTACCTTTATTTTCAGTGCTGGCAGCGGCAGGAGCCGTTTTGGCTTTGGTGTCCTGGTTTGTGGTCGCAGCAAAGGCGCTGGTAGCGCCCATCAATAAAGCCGCCAGTGAAAGAGTCGCGATAGTTTTCTTCATGTAAGAGTCTCCGTTGTTGGGGATGAATGCCTCATCCGGTCTTGTGAAATTTACGATCGCTGCTTCCGGGAAAACCCCTTTGCACAGCCTTCGTGTGAACTAAAAGCACGCCAAGTAATTTTTCTGATTGTTCAATATGCAGAACGTGGGCCTGTGACGACGCGATAAAGCGTCAATGCCAGCAGCACGCCAAACAGTGAAACCATCCAACCTGTCAGATTGTTTTCAGTGCCCAGAAACGAGCGCCCAACGAAAACTCCCATTGAGGCTCCGATCAAGCCGATACCGGCCATGACAAACGCTTTTCCAATACCTTTGCCGGGCATAAATGGGTTGGCAATCACGCCGATTGCCAGTCCTAAAGAAATTTGCCCAATCAAGGTAAGCACTGAATCACTCCTTTCAGCGGTCAATATCGCAAGAACGATGCCACAGGAGTTCGTGGCCAAAGTTGCCCGCAAAAATTTATGAAAGTGCCGTCTGGAAAGGCTCTTTGACAGATTTGGGAAAAACCGACGCGCCAAGCTGATGCCAAATGTCAGTTTGGCGATGTGGCGTTTTGGCAGAAGCGGTCGGTTAAGTTGCAAACTTGCCACGCGACTTCTGGGAGAAATCGGTGAATCTAAGGCTTGCTATGGCTGGCACCGACTTTGCTGCCAATTAAATTGCAGCGGCTTTGTTGGCCGATGGTGAACTTTGTTAGGATGCTTGCCACCGAAGCTGTTTCCGGACCTGCTGATACCAAAATCTTATGTTGCACTTGAAACTTCACACCAAAACGACCTTGTTGGTTTCGGCGATAACAATCGCTGTTTTGGCCGTAATGATGTTTGTCATTGCCGCGCGTGTGACCAACCTGGTGCGCAGAGATCAACAGTATTTGGCCGAATTGCAGGCGCACAGTCTGGCGGACCACGTCAGCACTTCTGCAGAATCGTTTGATGTTGAACGATTGCAGCGTTCCACCCAGTTGGTGCAAGATGCGCGCCCGTTTATTGTCAGCGTTCGCCTGTGGGAATTGCTGTCCGGACAATTTGTTGTGCGGATTGCGTCATCAGACAAATTGCCTCCGCAAGCCATGGATAGCAACGTAAAAGCTGCGCTGCTGCAAAACAAATCCGCCAAATTCAGCAGCCCTATTACGGACGACACCGATTCCGTTTACTTTCACGCTTACGCGCCATATTACAAACGAGGCCAACTTGCGGGGGCCGTTGAAATCGTCGAACGGCTGGACGACATTCCGGGATTGGTCAAGCTCTATTCTCAATCGGCGACCCTGATCGCGCTCGTTGCTGTGCTGCTTCTGACCCTGGCGACGTATTTGCTGTTCCGGCAACTGATTTATCGCCCGATGAAGCGGTTGTTGTACGCCATGGCTCGCGCGAAAGCCGGTTCGCTGAAAGTCCAGGCTCCGGTGATGGCGCGCGATGAATTCGGGCGCTTGTCGGAAGGGTTCAACCGAATGATCGTTCGCATTAGCGAAATGACCAGCGAACGCGAAGCCCAGAAAGAAATCCTTCGACAGCGCGTGCTGGAAGCAACGGCGGAGTTGCAACATCGCAATCAGCAACTTGCCGATGCCAATCTGCAGTTGTGGGATGTGTCGCGCAAACTGGGAGAAATGGAACGCCTGGCGGCTTCCGGTCAAACTGCGGCGCAATTTGCCCACGAAGTCGGCACTCCGCTGAATTTGATCAGTTGCCACGTGGAATTGCTGCGAGATGAAATGCGTTCCAACCCGCAATCCGCTGAATCACGAACGAAAATCATTGGCGAACAAATCGAACGAATTGAGCGCATCGTTCGCCAGATGCTGGACCGCACGCGGCTGGAAAAAGCCATTCTGTCTCCGGTGGATTTGAACCTGATTCTGCAAGATGTTGCCGATGCCACGCTGCCCCGGCTGGATTCCCGGAATGTCCAATTGAAGCTTTCACTGGCGGAAACGCTGCCGCTGATTGCCGGTTCATCGGATTATCTACAGCAAGTGTTTATCAACCTGATCAACAATTCACTAGACGCAATGCCGGAAGGTGGTGAATTGAGCATTGCCACTTGTCTGGAACACGATGGGGGGAAAGTTATGGTCGAAATTGCCGACAGCGGTTGCGGCATGAGTGAAGAAGTTCGCGCTCGCATATTTGATCCGCTTTACACCACAAAAGAAAAAGAGCGCGGCACAGGGCTGGGATTGGTCATCGTCAGCCAATTGATGCGTGAACACGGCGGCCAAATTGAAGTCGAAAGTTTGCCCGGGCAGGGCGCGAAGTTCCGGTTGTATTTCCCCGCAATTGAATCTCGCCTGAGCGTGGCGGCTAAAGCGGAGGCGGCGCGATGAAACGAATTTTGGTGATTGATGACGATCGTGCTTCGTGTAATTTGCTGCGCGAACTATTCACCTCGCAAGGATGGAGCACCGTTACGGCGCAAACACCGGATGATGCCCTGAAGCTGGGAACGTCTGAAAAATTTGATCTGGTGGTCAGCGACATCAATCTGGAAGCCGAAAAGTCCGGCCTGGATTTGCTGAAAAGTTTTCGCGACCAATGCCCGGTTATTTTGATTACAGGGTTTGGCACGCTTGATACCACTGTTGCTGCTTCGCGCGAAGGCGCGTGGGATTTGATTTCAAAACCGTTTAAGGTTCAGGAAGTTACTTCAGTCGTTCGGCGCGCATTGGAGCGCGCGGATGCTGCCAAAGCAGATGAAAAATCAGGGGCAGTAAGTCTGAGCGAGCAATACCGCCAGGCAGGATTGATTGGCCGCTCACCGGCGATGATCGAACTTTACAAAGACATCGCGCTTGTTGCGGCTTCCCGCTCAACGGTTTTGATTATTGGCGAATCCGGCACCGGCAAGGAATTGGTGGCGCGCGCAGTTCATCAACACAGCCCCCGCGCCACAATGCCCTTTGTTCCCGTCAATTGTGGAGCGCTGACAGAAACTTTGCTGGAAGCGGAATTGTTCGGTCATGCCAAAGGTTCGTTTACCGGCGCGGTTTCCGATAGAAAAGGATTATGGGAAGAAGCCGAAGGCGGGACGCTATTTTTGGATGAAATCGGCGAAACCAGCGCGGCCATGCAGGTCAAATTGCTGCGCGCCTTGCAGGAAAGGGAAATTCGCCGCGTTGGTTCGGCCAAAAATTTGAAAGTGGACGCTCGCGTTATCGCGGCCACAAATCGCGAGCTTGAAAATGAAGTCGCCGCGCACCGCTTCCGCGAAGATTTGTTTTACCGCCTGAGCGTTGTCACCCTGCGCGTGCCCGCTTTGCGCGAACGGCGCAGCGATATTCCTTTGCTTGCCGAACGGTTTTTGCTGAACGCAGTGGAAAATGCCGGACGCGGGCAAACGCGCTTTCGGGAAGAAACCATTAAGGTGCTGACAGCATACGACTGGCCGGGCAATGTGCGGGAACTGGAATCATCTGTCGAATATGCGGCGTTGCACGCGCGCGGCGCTGAAATCGCGCCGGAAGATTTGCCGCCGAAACTTCAGTCAAAAGAAATTCAATCGCGCGCCGCGCATTCCACGCTGGCGGCGTTATATGACGATTTGCCTTCGCTGGATGAATTGGAACGGCGTTACCTGCTGCACGTGCTGGAAGTCATGAACGGCAGCCGGACTCGCGCTGCTGAAGTTTTAGGCATTGATCGCCGAACGCTGTACCGCATGGCGGAACGCTTCGGCATCAAGTTGGATGGCGAATAAACTTCTGATTTTTCAAAAACCTACTGTGGCTTTTCTGATGAGATAAGCCACAGTAGGTTTTTGTCATTATTAGTGGGCCATTTCCGGTTCCTCAGCCTTGGAGGTCTTCAGCGGGAGCGGCAGCGCGGCCAGTTGTTTGTTCCCTTCAAAAACCAGATACAGCGTTGGCAGTACAATTAGTGTCAGCACTGTTGCCGAAATCAATCCTCCGATGATGACCACTGCCAGCGGTTTTTGCGTTTCGGAACCGATGCTGTGCGATAGCGCCATTGGCAGTAAGCCGAGCATTGCCAGCAATGCCGTCATCAGCACCGTTCGCAAACGGACCAGCCCTCCTTTCAGCACAGCTTGATAAGACGTCAACCCTTCGTCGCGCAGTTGATTGAAGTAACTAACCATCACCACTCCATTCAACACTGCCTGTCCGAACAGGGCGATGAAGCCGATGGCGGCCGAAACGCTCAAGTGAATTCCGGTGAAATACAGCGCGAAGATGCCGCCGATGACTGCAAACGGCACATTCAGCAAGATCAGCATCGCGCTTTTCACTGATTTAAACGCGTTGAACAGCAACGCGAAAATCAGCAACACGCTGACTGGAATAATCATCGCCAATCGCTTCATGGCGCGCTGCTGGTTTTCAAATTCGCCGCCCCAGGTCAGGAAATATCCGGGAGGCATCTGAACATTCGCAGCGACTTTTTGCTGCATTTCGGCGACCAGGCTACCCATATCCCTGTCACGGATGAAAACTCCTATGGCTGCCACGCGCAAGCCAAGTTCGCGACTGATATTCATTTGCCCCGATTTGGTAGTGATGATGGAAAGATCGCCCAATGGAATGTGCTGGCCGCCGGGCGCATCCACCAGAATGTTTTTGATGTTTTCGATTTGTCGTTGCTGTTCGTTAAACCGGACGGCAACGGCAAATTTCTTCTCTCCTTCCCAAATTTCGGTGGCGGTTTTGCCGCCAAGCGCCGTTTCAATCACGTCTTCGACATCAGCGACGTTCAATCCGTAACGAGCGGCTTTTGCACGATCAACTTCGATTTGCAGTTGCGGAACCTGCCCGTAACGGTCAATGAAGGCGCGCGCCACGCCGTGAATCGGCTGGATGGTGTCCAGCACTTTCTGCGCCTGTTGTTTCAGCAAATCGCCGTTTTCGCCAAATACTTTGATGACGATCTGGCCATCAATCTGCGAAATGCTTTCCAGCACATTGTCGCGGATCGGTTGAGAAAAACTGGGTTCGATTTCCGGAATGACATCCAGCGCGCGATCCATTTCTTCGGCCAGCTTTTCGCGCGTCATACCGGGACGCCATTTTTCAGGCGGCTGCAAGTCAACGAAATACTCAACCATATTGATCAGCTTCGGATCAGTGCCGTCTTCAGGCCGCCCGGCTTTGGAATTGACCATTTTGACTTCAGGGTACTTGCTCAAGATTTCGCGAACCTGTTTGGTCAATCGCACAGTTTCCTGATTCGAAATTCCCGGTGGAAACGTCATGTTCACCCACATCGTGCCTTCGTTGAGTTCAGGCAGAAACTCACTGCCCAGCAAAGGCACGATAGATAAACTTAGCGCCAGAATTGCAACCGCTGACCCGATCACCACCCAGCGATGATCCAATGCCCATTGCAGTGCCGGGCGATAAATGCGTTTGCAGGCGCGAACAATGAAGTTTTCTTTTTCGGCAAGCCGTTTCCGCAACAGAAAGTAGCAGAGCAAGGGGACCAGCGTCAGTGAAAAGATCAGCGACCCGATCAGAGCAGCGACTACGGTCCAGGCCATGGGCGCAAAGATGCGACCTTCGTGGCGCTGCAAGGTGAAAATCGGCAGATGTGCGGTGATGATGATCAGCATCGAAAAGAACGTTGGTCTTCCGACTTCGCCGGTGGCTTTCAAGATGGCGTGTTTGATGATTCCCAAATCAGGGCGTTTGCCCATTCGATGAGACTGTTCGCTCAGCTCCCGAAAGATGTTTTCGACGACAATGACCGATCCGTCCACGATGATGCCGAAATCCATCGCTCCCAGGCTGAGCAGGTTGGCCGGGATGCCACGAAACGTCAGCCCTAGAAATGTGGCCATCAGCGAAAGCGGAATGGTGATAGCGACAATGATTGCCGCCCGGATGTTGCCCAAAAACAACAGCAGCACGAATGTCACCAGCATTGCGCCTTCGGCCAGATTCTTGAACACAGTTTTGAGTGTTGTGCCAATCAGCCATGTGCGGTCGTAAATCGGGTCAATCTTGACGCCCCGCGGTAACACACGGCTGTTGAGCGAATCTACTTTTTCGCGGACGGCTTTCAACACTTCCGAAGGGTTTTCGCCTTTGCGCATCAGGATAATTCCGTTAATGCAATCATCATCATTGCCCTGGCCGACGACGCCCTGCCTGGGTACTGCGCCGATTTCGACCGAAGCAATATCTTTGATCAACACCGGCGTACCGCCGCGCGCGTCAACCACGACGTTGCCTATGTCGTCCGGTGATCGCAACAAACCCAGCCCGCGAATCAGGTATTGCTGCTCGCCTTTTTCAACATAACTGCCTCCGGCATTGGCGTTTCCTCGCCCCAGTGCGGTGAAAAGCTGTTGCAGCGTGATGTTGAAGCCTTTCATCTTCGCGGGGTCAGGTTGCACTTGATACTGTTTAACCAGCCCTCCGTAAGTCACCACGTCGGCAACTCCCGGCACAGTCTTCAATTGTTTTTCGACCACCCAATCCTGCAGTGTGCGCAAATCCATGGGGCTGACCGCAGGGGTTACGCCATCGCCTCTCAACCGATAGCGGTAAATCTCTCCGATCGGAGTGGCTAATGGTCCCAGGTCGGGCGTTACGCCGGACGGCAGGTCAACCCCGCGCAGCCTTTCGATCACCTGTTGCCGCGCAAAATAAGCGTCAACGCCGTCATCGAAAGTCACAACCACAAACGATAGTCCGAACATGGTGTGAGAAAACAATCGCACGGAATGCGGAATGCCGCTCAAACCGATTTCAATTGGCATCGTCACCTGTTTTTCAACTTCTTCGGCAGCACGGCCCGAAAACAGCGTGATGACTTGAACCTGGGTATCGGTTACGTCAGGAAAGGCTTCGACGGGCAACGCCCGAAATGCCGAAACGCCCGCGGCAATGAAAAGCACAGTTAACAAAATGACCAGCATCGGTTGGTCAAGAGCGAATGAAACCAGACGATTAAGCATAGTAAGAAGTCTTTCGAGTTATTCTGTTTTGGCCGATTTATCTTCCGCCGATTTGCCGACACCACCGTTGAGCAGCAACACGCCATGCGTAACCACTCGCTCACCGGTTTTCAGTCCCGACTCAATCAATGTGAACCCCTGTTCATCGCGAACAGGCTTGATTTCGCGACGGCGAAAACGTCCGCGAGCTTCTTCGACCAATACGGCTGAACCACTGTTGTGAGAAATCACTGCGCTCAGCGGAACCGCTGGGAAAGCCTGGCGCGTGGATGTGCCGATTTTGATCTTGGCGAACATCTCCGGTTTCAGCATTCCATTGCTATTGGAAACAACACAGCGGACGTGAACTGTGCGTGTTGCCGCGTCAACCGTCGGATTGATAAACGAAACGCGAGCGGGAAAATCGTGATCAGCCAATGCCGCAACGCTAATACTGACCGGCGTTCCAATGCGGATATTGGGCAGAAAGCTTTCATAAACGTCGGCGATCACCCACAACGTGGAAAGATCGGAAAGCAGAAACAGCGGGTTTGGTGTGTCGGATTTGATGTATTGCCCAGGCCCAACCTGGCGATCAACGATGGTTCCAGTGATTGGCGCGCGAATGTAAATGCGCCGATCCAGGTTGCTGATGGGCTGTTTTTCAAGTTGCGCGATTTCCTTGGCGTCCTTGCCAAAAAGCGCCAACCTGTTTTTGATGACTTCGACTGCCGCATCTGCTCTGCGCATTTCTTCTTTGACGCGCGCCAGGTCAGCGTCAGCCTGCTGTAAATCCTTTGCGGCAACGGCTTCTTTTTCCAGCAAGGAGCGCATGCGGTCAGCAGTTTTCTGCGCTGTGTCCAGCGCAATTCGGGTTTTGTCCTGGTCAGAGCGCGCGGCGGAAAGATCGTTTTCAGTTGCCACCAGTTCGGGCGATTCGACAACCAGCAGTGGTTGCCCTTGTTTTACCACGTCTCCTCGATTGGCCAGCACTTCGACAACGCGCCCGCTGTAGGGCGTAAAAACTGGCGTCTGCCGGTCTTCGTTGAAAGCGACTTTGCCGGTGGTGTCGTTTTGAACGTCTACGACGCGTTCGACCGCTGGCTCTATGTTGATCTGCTTCAACTCGTCTTCGTCCACCGTGACAAGGTCTGTCGGTGTTTTGGCGGGCGCAGCCGCTTCCGATTGCGTGGCTGGTTTCTGGTTTTCGTTGTGCGCGCCTTTCTTCCAGACAAGCACGCTGAAAACTCCTCCAAAAAGCAGCAATAACAACAATAATCCTAGAAACGTTCCCCGGCGCAGCTTGAACGTGGGCGACTGTAATTCGGCTTCCAGGTTCGCCGGATCGTAATGGTGGTCGGCCGGATGCGGGTCTGTTTCCAATTCCTGTTCAACGATTTCATCAAGTATTTTCATAAGCTTTAAAGGGGTTTGGGTTATCTGTTGGTTGAAAATGTTTTGAGCAGATCACCGCAATGATCTGCCGATGGCTTGTTCGATTTGCCAGAGTGCGTTTTGGTAATCGGCTCTTGCTTGATTGAAGGAGGTTAAGGCTGCGTTGTAGGTGCGTTGCGCATCCAGCAATTCGAACAAACTGGAAGCGCCTTCCTTATAACTGAGCGCTGCGATACTGCGCAGTTTTTCGACCTGTCCCAGGTTTTGTTTGCCGTACAGATCCAGTGTGCGTCGCGCAGAAAGATACGCCTGATACGCTTTTTCAACATCGGTCGTGGCTTGCAATTCTGCCTGCCGCAAGAGAGCTTCACTGGCTTTGCGCTGAGATTCGGCCAGCGTAATACCAGCGCGCTGATTGTTGTAAACCAGCAACGGGATTGAAATTACGCCGCCGATGCTGTTGTCCGAACCGACGCGTTGATACTCGCTGCCAACTGAAAGATCCCTCACGCGCTGGGCTTGCGCCAGCGAAATGCCCTTACTCGCAGCCTCCAGAATGTGGCGGGCGGCAATCACATCCGGTCTTTCGCTCAAGGCAATCTGGCGAAGTTCGTCCAGATTTTGGGCGACTGGCCGGTCGTCGAATTTATCCGCAATTTTAATGGGAGCGCTTCGCAGTGAGGCTGAGAATTGAGCTTCACTATTTTCTGTATTGGCAACCGGAATTACCCGTGCGCCATCGGCCAGAGCCGTTTGCCGATTGGCAGGTTCGACATTTTCGACGTACGTACCGAGCAGGTTGAGAATGTCGCGTGTAGCCAATTCGTAACCGGTGCGTGCCTGAACGACAGCTTGTTCAAATTGCAACTGGCCGGCGCGCGCGCGATAAATTTCCAGGCCGGGCAAATCGCCATTTTCAACTTTGGCTTCGGTCAGCTTTTCGGTTTGTTCGTATTGTTGCCGCGTGTCTTCGGCCAGCAATAAGTTTTCGCGCGCCAGCGTGGCGGCGGTGAACGCTGTACGCAACTGAAAAATCTGGTTACGTATGGCGTCCAGCATCAACGCTTCGTTGGCTTTCAATTGCTCGTCGGCCTGTTCAACACGCAATTCGCGTTTGCCGCCGCGCTCAATGATCTTGTCCACCCGCACGGTTAAGGTCGTTTGCGCAGCCGCATT
The DNA here is from genome assembly GCA_964639915.1 of uncultured Heliomicrobium sp. GTDB lineage: Bacteria > Acidobacteriota > Blastocatellia > RBC074 > RBC074 > RBC074. The sequence goes on along the minus strand of CAZXHW010000068.1, from coordinate 1,725 downwards.
CGCGTCACTGTGGAAGGGGTGGGCCAAGGTCAATTGTTCAGTGCCGATGGTCAACACGGGGTTGGGTTTATAGCTGGCGACGAGTCTGGCCGCGCGACTGGAATCAACCTGGAACCTGGCAGCGGTGACGGCTAAATTACGATCCAGCAAAATTCGTTCGGCTTCGGCTAGCGTCAATCGGTGTGGCAAATTTGCCTGTGGCGGTGCTGTTTGTGTTCCAGCACTCTGAGCGAAGCTCGCCGATGCCAGCATTGTGCAAACAAAGGCCAGCTTGAAAAAGCTCCTGACTATCAACACTTCTCCTCCTGGAAAAATAAACGGGTGATGTTTGGTTGCGGCGAACCTGCAACCAATGAAGATTGTCATCAAACATCAATGTCAATGTTTGAATCGTTGGTTAAAGTTGGAATAAGTAACGTGCCCTAGCAAAAACAATCAGGCGGCGCACGGCTAGGGAAGCGGGCAATTAATTGGGATAATTTGGCTGGTTGCGTTGATGAGTAAAAGGCCTGACAAAAAGATTGCAACTGCTCTACTGAGCAGTTGTAAATAGCAGTCGGTGAATGGGATGAATAATCGTCATCGGCATCATTGTCATCCGACAACGTGGAAGACAAATCCGGTTGTCCGCCTTTAACCGGTTGTACAGAACATGGTTTTGCCGATTGCTGGTTGACTGAATTGGGTTGGGAGAAAGGTGGCTGGTCGGCGGTGCGCGCAATGCCCATTGAAGAAAGCAGGGCAGTTGGCAAAATTGCCAACGCCAGAACCATCCCATATTTTTTCCAGCCACTAGCGATCATTCCTGAAAGTAACCTTGTGGCAGTTATGTACCGAGCGGCCAAAACGCCACAAGCTATATCTTGTCTACCAACTATAAAACTCTTTGTACTGCTTCTGTTTAACTCTGAACCGCTAAATTCCGATTGCGGTTGGAACAAAGATTGGCAAGTTCAATGCCGAACGAAGTTGGAATTGATTTTGGGCATGGAAATCATGGTTTCGCCTGGCAGCGACGGTTCAAAGATGGACAGTGTTTCATCTTCAACCAGCGGGCCTGTCACTTCAAAAATCTCTTTCAAGCGGGGATCAGCCATCAAGCGCCGCCAGGCTTCGTCAAACTCAGCCAGCGAATCAAATTCCCACAGTTCCAGATATTCCTGTGCGTCGCCAATCACGCTGCGCCAGATGCCCCAGAAGCGGAATCCATGTTCGCGGATCAGCGGCAACGTTCGCTCAGCAAACGTTTGATCGTATAGCGCCACGTGATGCGCGCGCAGTTTGTAAGAGATTTTCAGCAAGACCATGTTTCTTCCTTTTGGATGATCGAAGATGGGATTTGTAAGGCGGCAATTCTCTATGCTGGTAGCAGTTCTGGCAACGCAGGCTCAGCGAATGCATGTTGGATAAATGATTGTCTTTGTCGAAAGCCGCGCACATAATCCGCGGCACGTTTGACCGTGACTCCTGCGCAAAAAAAATCTTCACCAGCGGCAGAAAAGCTGCTTGGAGGGAAACCTATGGGAATTCGTCGTCTGATATTCGGTCTTGTGCTGGCGACCGCTTTGGCCAGTGGCCCAGTCGCGCAGCAATGGCCGACTCAAAATTGGCCAACGGCAAAGCCGGAAGATATGGGATTGGATGCTAAAACGCTGGCCGACCTGGATGCTGAAATTGCCAGCGGCAAGTTTGGCAATGTGGACAGCATGCTGGTTATACGCCACG
>CAZXHW010000067.1:0-15692 GCA_964639915.1 uncultured Heliomicrobium sp. | reverse complement strand
GTCGCGGCGGCGGTGGTAATCGCGGCGGCGGCGGTGGTCGCGGCGGCGGACGTGGTGGTGATCGTGGCGGCGGCGGTTACTAAACCAGCCTTTCGCTGAATTGCCAGCCTTTTACTGATTTGAATGAAACCGCGAAACGAGTGGAAAAGATTTCTGCTCGCTTCGCGGTTTTCTTTTGTCTAACGCCTTTGGTTCAGTTCCCGCCTCAACGTGCTTGCGTGTAAAATCAGCTTCGTTCAAGCAATCTCTTCAATACATAACAACCTAAAACCACCCGGAGGTGAGCCGTGATTACTCTTCGCCGTTGTCTGTTGACCTGTCTATTGCTGGCGGTTTGTTTGCCGTTTGCTGACCAGGGATCGAATGCGCAGCAATTTGGTCAATCGTTGTATCAGAGCATGCGCTGGCGTTGCATCGGGCCGTTCCGTGCTGGCCGAACTGTTGGCGCGGCAGGAATCCCGAGTCAGCCGAACGTCTTTTTCATGGGCGTCAACAACGGCGGGGTCTGGAAAACGACCGACGCCGGGCGCACCTGGAAACCGATTTTTGACGATCAACCGACTGGCTCGATTGGCGATCTGGCAGTTTCGGAATCCAATCCGAACGTCATTTATGTCGGCAGTGGCGAAGGCTTGCCGCTGCGGCCTGACCTTTCCGTAGGCGACGGATTGTACAAATCCACTGATGGCGGCAAAACCTGGCGAAACATGGGATTGAAAGACGGCCAGCAAATCGGTTCCGTAATTGTTGATCCCAAAGACTCCAATCGAGTTTTAGTTGCCGTTTGTGGCCATCCGTTTGGACCGAATCCAGAACGCGGAGTTTTCCGTTCGACCGATGGCGGCGAAACCTGGCAGAAGGTTTTGTACAAAGACGAAAATACCGGAGCGATCCAGGTTCAGTTTGACCCGACCAATTCGCAAATCGTTTACGCAGACCTGTACGAAGTTCGCCACGGCCCTTGGGAAAACGGCCAGTGGCAAGGGCCCGGCAGCGGTTTGTACAAATCCACCGACGGCGGTTCGACGTGGAAACCATTGACCGGCGGCTTGCCGACGTTCGAGCAAGGTTTGGGAAGAATTGGCTTCGACATTTCGCGCAGCAATCCGAACATCCTGATGGCGACGGTGGACGCGAACCCGCAAACCGGCGGCATTTACCGCAGTGAAGACGCTGGCGAATCGTGGCGCAAAGTCACCAATGATGCGCGCACCTGGGGACGCGGCAGCGATTTTGCGGAAATTCGCATGCATCCGAAAAATCCCGATGTCGTGTTTGTCGCCAACACTTCGTCATACAAATCCACGGACGGCGGCAAAAATTGGGTGGGCTTCAAAGGCGCGCCGGGCGGCGACGACGTTCATCGCATCTGGATCAACCCGCTGACGCCAGACGTGATGCTATTTGCCACCGATCAGGGCGCGACCATCACTGTCAATGGTGGCCAAAGCTGGAGCAGTTGGTACAACCAGCCGACAGCGCAGATGTACCACGTCGTTACCGACAACCGCTGGCCGTATTGGGTGTATAGCGGGCAACAGGAAAGCGGTTCGGCGGCGGTCGCCAGCCGAGGCGATTACGGCGCAATCACCTGGCGCGATTGGCGAACAGTCGGCGTCGAAGAATACGGCTACGTCGCGCCTGACCCGCTGAACCCGGACATCACCTACGGCGGCAAGATTACGAAATACGATTGGAAAACGGGCCAGACGCAAAACATCGCGCCCGAAGTCGTCCGCAGCGGTAAATATCGTTTCCTCAGAACCGCGCCCGTTGTCTTTTCACCCGTTGACAACAAGACAGTTTATTTTGCGGGCAACGTGCTGTTCAAAACCTTGAACGGCGGCAATTCGTGGGATGTCATCAGCCCTGACCTGAGCCGCGAGAAATACGACATTCCCGAAGTCATCGGAAAATACCGAACGCCGGATATGGCCACGATGGCTCGTCGAGGCGTGATTTATACAGTCGCGCCTTCCAACAAAGACCTGAACACCATTTGGGCCGGAACCGATGACGGTTTGATCCACGTCACGCGTGACGGAGGCGAAAACTGGACGAACGTCACGCCACCCGATTTGAAATCGTGGATGAAAGTTTCGCTGATGGACGCTGGCCATTTCGACAACGACACAGCGTATGCGGCGATCAACACACTCCGGATTGACGATCTGCGCCCGCACATTTACCGCACGCACGACGGCGGCAATACCTGGAAACACATCACCAAGGGAATTCCGAACGGAACCACAGTCAACGTCGTCCGCGAAGACCCGCAGCGCAAAGGCTTGCTGTTTGCCGGGACTGAGCAAGCTGTATTTGTCAGTTTCGATGACGGAGAAAACTGGCAATCCCTGAAGTTGAACCTGCCCGCCAGTTCGATCCGCGATCTGGTGATCAAGGACGACGATTTAGTCGTCGGCACGCACGGGCGTAGCTTTTGGATTCTGGATGACATCACACCGCTGCGGCAGTTGACGGCCGAAGTCGCTAACTCCGCCGCGCATTTGTACAAACCGCAAACGGCGATTCGCGTCCGTCGCAGCAACAACACAGACACGCCCATCCCGCCCGATGAACCCATGGGGCAGAACCCACCCGATGGCGCGATTCTGAATTACTGGCTGAAAAGTGACGCCAAAGAAGTCGCGTTGGAAATTCTGGGCCAAGGGGGCCGCGTGATTCGTCGTTATTCCAGTTCTGACAAGCTCGACCCGGTTGATCCGAAAACGCAGGCTTATCCTGAATACTGGTTTCGCGCGCCACGCGTGCTTTCAGCCAAAGCCGGAATGCAGCGATGGACCTGGGATTTACGCCACACGCCGCCCGCAGGCTTTCCGCGTTCGTATCCAATGACGGCGATTCCGGGAGACACGCCTCCGCAACCGGACGGCCCCTTGGTCAGCCCCGGCGATTACCAGGTCAGTCTGACCGTGGACGGCAAAACGTTCACGCAAAGCTTGACTGTAAAGATGGATCCACGCGTGACCACACCGCAAACTGGCCTTGCCCAAATTCATGACGTCGCCATGCGCTGTTACGACGGCATCACCAAAGCGCGCACCGCGCAAGCCGACATTCGCAAGCTCCGAGAACAGTTGGCTGCCTTGAAAGCCAAAGCCGGGCAAGGAGCCGTAGCGGATGCGATTGCCGCGCTTGATCAAAAAGCCTCCGCAATTGAAGGCGCAGGTGGCGGAGGCCGATTCGGTGGCGGAGGTGGAGGGCGTGGTGGCGGAGGCGGCGCACCCAGCCTCTCCGGCATCGCCGGTGAGCTTTACGGGCTGATGAATCTGGTGGACGCCACGGACATGCCGCCCACCATCCAAGCCGTCGCGGCGACATCTACCGCGCAACGAACGTTGTCAGAATTGTTGGGCCGTTGGGATGAGTTAAAGAGCAACGATGTCAAAGCGCTGAATGGCCAACTCAGCAAAGCGAATCTGCCGCCAATCACGATGTAGCTTTGGCGATGCACTCGCTTTCGCGTGATGACCTTCGCAACTCGCCCAAATGTTTACGAGGGTTAAGCCCGCGGAGCGGGTGAAAGCATAAAGCCTGGGATGAAGCGCAGCGAAATCCCAGGAAAATGAAACATTAAAAATTGAGTAGCCCGCGAAAGCGGGCGGCAGCCAATCAGCAGTTAGCTGTCGCCCGCTTCGCAGGCTTGGAAAATTCTGGCGGCGTACCTGGGGTTACGCGCTTATCGCGCTTCACCCCAGGCTTTATGCTGGCCGCCTGCTCCGCAGGCTGAAAACAACTTTGGCCCAAAGGCTTTTTGCTTCCGTCTTTACCCGCAATCTGTAAAATGCCGCTCGCAGAAACTGCTTCGGAGGTAAATCGGGTGGACAAACCCACAATCTTCATCAGCTACAGCCACAAAGACGAAGTCTGGAAAGACCGTTTGCGCCCGCATTTGCAAGCTTTGGAACTGGACGACCGCATCGTCATTTGGGACGACCGCAAAATTGATGCGGGCGACACTTGGTACCCCGAAATCAAAGACGCCATCAACCGCGCGCGCGTCGCCGTTTGTCTAATCTCCGCTGATTTCCTCGCTTCCAAGTTCTGCGTCAAAGAAGAAATTCCCGCCTTCCTGCAACGCCGCGAAACCGAAGGCGTCGTTATTCTGCCCGTCTTGGTTCGTCCCTGTTTCTGGAAAAAGACCGAATGGCTGAACCAGATGCAAATGCTGCCACGCGATAGCAAATCACTTGCGGCGGATTTCAAAGACGACTTTGATCTGGTCTTTGCCGAACTCGCCGAACGCATTTTTGAAATCATTGACAACTTGGCTTACCAAGTGCCCGCGCCGCCTGCTCCGGTTTGGGCAATGCCCGAAAAGCTCTACACAGAACGTTTGCCTGTCACCGGCAGCGAGTTGTTCGGTCGCCAATCGCAATTGGAACTGCTCGACGAAGCGTGGGATTCGGCGGCGACCAACGTCGTCAGCTTCGTGGCCTGGGGCGGCGTAGGCAAATCCACGCTCGTCAACAAATGGCTGGAACGTTTGGCCAAAGACAACTATCGCGGAGCCGAGCGCGTGTACGCCTGGTCGTTTTACAGCCAGGGAACAACCGAGCGGGCGACGTCGGCGGATTTGTTTATCAACTCCGCGCTGGAATGGTTCGGCGATGAAGATCCGACCGCCGGTTCACCGTGGGACAAAGGCGAACGGCTGGCTCGTTTGATTCGCCAGCAACGAACCTTGCTGTTGCTGGACGGAATGGAGCCGCTGCAATCGTCAAACAGCTTTGAGCGCGGCAAAATCAAAGACCCGGCGCTCGCCACGCTGGTGACGGAACTGGCGCGCGAAAATCCCGGCCTGTGCGTCATCACCACGCGCGAGCCAATCAGCGATTTGGATCACCAGTTTGGAACCGGCAAGGAGAGCGACTGGGTTCTTTCTATCCTCAATCCCTCTGCCGCACGCGGAGCGGTTGCGGTGCAGCAGATTGATCTGGAACTGCTGTCGCCCGAAGCCGGACGCGCCTTGCTGCGCTTTGGCGGAGTGCGCGGCACGGACGAACAACTCGAACGCGCGGCGGAAAGTTTCGGCTGCCACGCGCTAGCGTTGAACCTACTGGCCGTTTATCTGCAAGACATTCCCAGCCATCACGTTTCCGCCGCCGAACAGATTCCCGACCTCGACATCACCGAAGCCGAAGGCAAACACCCGCGCCGAATGATTGCAGCCTTTGAACATAAGCTTGGCGAAGGAGCGGAACTCGAAGTGCTGCGACTGTTGGGATTGTTTGATCGTCCGGCGGACGGCACTTCGCTCTCCGTGTTGCGAAAAGCTCCGAAGATTCTCGGCCTGAACGATCACATCAGCAAACGAGCTACCGCCACTTGGCTGCGTGCGGTACAAAAGCTGCGAAAGCTCAAACTCATTGCCGAAGAAAGCCATCACGATCCGGACGAATTGGATGCTCACCCGCTGGTGCGCGAACATTTTGGGCAGCAGTTGCAACGCCATCATCCCGACGCCTGGCGTGAGGCCAACCTGCGCCTTTACGAACATCTGTGCGGCACGACCAAAGAATTGCCCGACACCGTGGAAGAGATGGCACCGCTGTTCGCCGCTGTGGCGCACGGCTGCGCAGCGAACAGGCATCAGCAGGTGCTGGTTGATGTCTACTGGCGGCGGATTCTGAGAGGCAAGGAAGCTTTCAGCCTCCATAAGCTCGGCGCATTTGGCGCTGAGCTGGCGGCGCTGGCCGGATTTTTTGAAACGCCCTGGCGACAACCTGTAGCGGGACTCACTGAAGGCTATCAAGCGTTTGTTCTGAATCAGGCTGGCTTTGACCTGCGCGCTCTGGGACGATTGCAGGAAGCTGCCGAGTCGATGCAGGCGGCATTGCAAGCTGACATTTCACGGAAAGACTGGAAGAGCGCTGCCGTTGATGCTGGTAACCTAAGCCAACTCTACCTGACAATTGGCGACCCGCCACAGGCGCTGGAATTTGCCCGGCAGAGCGTGGAACTAGCCGATCGCAGCAGCGACGAATTTCAGCGAACGGCTATGAGGACAACACTGGCCGATGCGCTTCATCAGGGGGGGCAACCGGGGGAGGCAGAAGCCGTCTTCCGCCAAGCCGAAGAGATGCAAAAACAGTGGCAGCCTGAATATCCAATCCTCTATTCAGTGCAGGGATTTCGGTACTGCGATCTGCTGCTGGGTCAGGGAAAGCATCAGGAGGTGAAGGAACGTGCTGCCCGGACGATTGAATGGGCAAAACAGCTATTTGGGCTTCTCTCCAATGCGCTTGACAATCTGTCGCTGGGTCGCGCCTGCCTGCTGCAATCCCGGCAAGCGATAGGTAAGGAACTGGAAGCGGTAGCGACCTGGTTTCCTACTATTGGAGCGGACACGGCCTCCGACGCCAACCTCCTCGCTAACGCTCAGGGTTCCGTACCGAGCGTGCTGGCGCAGGCGACGGAGTTTTTGCAACGCACCGTAGACGGGCTGCGACAAGCAGGAACAATACATCATTTACCTCGCGGCCTGCTGGCGCGTGCGGAGTTACGCCGTATGACGGGCGAGTACGAGCGCGCGGGTGCCGACCTGGATGAAGCGCAACGCATTGCAGAACGCAGTCAGATGGGCTTGCACTTGGCCGATTGCCATCTGGAACGGGCGCGGCTCTGCTTGGCCACCGGCGACCGCGACTCGGCGCGCAAGGCTTGGGAGACGGCTAAGGTCATGATCGAAGAGATGGGCTACCATCGGCGGGACGGGGAAGTGGCGGAATTGCGCGTGGCATTGGGAATGACGAAAGCCGAATGAAGAAAGCGGATTCACGCATCCGGTTTTCTCGGCTTATAATCGCCGCCGAGGGAAAAATTATGGAAACTGCTTACATCGTAACCGGTACATTAACCGACGATCACACCGTGACGCTGGACGAATCTTTGCCAATGGCGCAGGGAAAAGTGCGGCTGTCTGTTGAACCGCTTGCTCCAACGCCAAAGCGTCCACACGACGAAGTCATTGCGGAAATCCGTGAACGCCAACGCGCACGTGGGCATCAGCCACGCACACGCGAAGAAATTGATGGGGACATTCAAGCGGAACGCGATAGCTGGAACGATTGACCAGGCGCTATTACCTGGATGCGGTTCCCATCATTTACCTGATTGAACAGCGTCAGCCATTTGCTGGTTCAGTTGATAGCAAGTCCCACTATTCGGGAAATTCTTTCGGCTCCAGCGGAGCCAAATGTTTATAGAACTCGTAGTTTGATCTCCCAAAGCTCCATCGGAGCGACATCTGACACATTTCGCTCCGATGGAGCTTGGCGGAATCTGTCTAGCTCGGCTATAAACATGTCGCGCCGCTGGCGCTAAAACTTTCATCATCAACTGAAATCATGGCGACGGAATCAATCATCGTTCCTATATTTTTGCTTTATGCGAATACTCACTCTCAACGTAAATGGCATTCGTTCGGCGACGACGAAAGGAGTCGTTTCCTGGCTGGCTGAAAGCAACGCGGACGTGATTTGTCTGCAGGAAGTGCGGGCGCTGCCTGCGCAAATTCCGGCGGAATGGGAAAAGCTTGGCTATCACGCGGAATGGTATCCGGCGGATAAACCCGGTTATAGCGGCGTTGCCGTGCTTTCCAAAACCAAACCGAAGAAGGTCACGCGCGGCATCAATTGCGTTTACGATTGCGAAGGCCGCGTGCTGCAAGCCGATTTTGGCAATGTCAGCGTGGTTTCGACTTACATTCCTTCGGGAACCAGCAGCCCGGAGCGGTTGGCGATCAAGCTGAAGTTCATGGATGAGTTTCTGGCGCATTGCCAGCGGCTGCGAAAGAGCAAACGCGATTTTGTCTTTTGCGGAGATTTCAACATCGCGCATCAGCAGATTGATCTGAAAAACTGGCGCAGCAATCAAAAGAATTCCGGCTTTTTGCCAGAAGAGCGCGCGTGGCTGACGAGCTTTCTGGAAGTCGGTTATCACGACACCTTTCGACACTTGGTTGGGCCGGAAGCGGTTCATTATTCGTGGTGGTCGAATCGCGGCAACGCGCGCGCAAATAATGTTGGATGGCGGCTGGATTACCACTTCACAACGCCGGGATTGCACAAGACAGCGCATTCACCGGTAATTCACACTGACCAATTTTTTTCCGACCACGCTCCGGTGGTAATTGATTACGACGTTTAAGAGCCTCAGCTTTTGACGGCTGCCGAATTTAGTGGCAACTTGCTCTACTGGTTGCGGTTATCAAGTTCAAGCGCAACAATTTTCTGATTGGCGATCATTGGTGCAGACGCTTCACTGGCACTTCACGCGAGATTATTTAATCTAAGCCGAAGTTTGTGGAATTTGGCGAATCCGCCGTCTCGCGGTAATCTATCAATCGCTCTCTTTTAACATCCTTCACTCAAGCGAGATCAAAAATATGCAAATACCTAAAACGCTGCGGCGCGTTGTCGTCACCGGCATCGGCTGTGTTACCCCAATCGGCATCGGCAAGGACCAGTATTGGCAATCCATCAGAACTGGGCGCAGTGGCGTCGAGCGCATCACCCGATTTGAAGCCGACGATTTGCCTGTGCAAATTGCCGCCGAAGTCAAAGATTTCAACTCGGACGATTTCATCGCGCCCAAAGACCGGCAGCACGTTTCGCTGACCGTTGCGTTTGCCATCGCTTCTGCGGAATTGGCTTTTAAGGACGCAGGCTTGAACCCGCGCGAAATGTCGCTGGACGAAAAACGCGACATTGGCATTGTGCTGGGCAGTGGTGGAGCCAGCTTGGGATTTATTGAAAAACAGTACCGCTATTATTTTAGCAATGAGGCCAAACGCGCCAGCATTTACTCCGTTCCGACTGCAACGCCCGGTTCGCTGCCCAGCGAGCTTTCGATGCCGTTCGGCATCAAAGGCTTCAGCCACTTGGTTTCCACCGGCTGCACGTCTTCAACTGATGCGATCAATTACGCAGTGCAAAACATCGCGCTTGGACGCGTCAATACTGCGCTGACCGGCGGAGTTGACGCCCCGTTGGCGCATAGCTTTATGCTCGGTTTTTGTATGCTAAAAGTCATGACGCCTTCATGGAACAATGAGCCGACGCGTGGCTCTCGCCCCTTCAGCAAGGACCGCGACGGTTTTGTCATCGGCGAAGGCGGTTACTTGTTCGTGCTGGAAGAATTGGAACACGCGCAAAAACGCGGCGCGAAGATTTACGCGGAAATTTTGGGTTATGGTTCAACTTGCGACGCGCATCATCGCGTGCAGTTGGATGAAAGCGGCGTCGAACCCGCGCGAGCAATGACGCTGGCAATGCGTGATGCCGGGGTTCAGCCGGAAGAAATTGATTACATCAATTTGCACGGAACTTCGACGAAGCTGAATGATCGCATTGAAACGCGCGCGGTCAAAAATGCCTTTGGCGATCTGGCCTACAAAATTCCGATGAGCGCGACCAAGAGCATGATTGGTCATCCGCAAGGAGCTTCGGGCGCGGCGGGTTTGATGGCAACGATTGGTGGCATCAATCACGGATTCCTGCCGCCGACGATCAATCTGGACGAAGCCGATCCGGAATGCGATCTGGATTACGTACCGAATGCGGCTCGCCCGGCGGACATCAAAACCGCGTTGTGCAATTGCATCGGTTTTGGATCGAAAAACTCCGCATTGGTGGTGAAAAGGTTCGAGGCTTAATGGTTTGGGAATCAGACAGGATTTATAGGATTGACCAGGATTGAAATTAGCTCTTTGATTTCAATCCTGAAGAATCCTGAAAATCCTGTCTAAATTTTAGTTTGGCTTGGTTCCGAAGTTGAGCGCCATGATGCCGCCACCGAATACCTGGAAACCGGTGTCAGTAAACCCAACGCGATTCATGATTTCCTGAACTCCATGCTGGCCGGGATACCGTTTCAAACTTTCAGGGATGTATCGGTAAATGTCTGCATCTCCATGCATGACAATGCCTACCAGCGATCCGGTGACGACCAGATAATTAAGGTACAGCCAGCGGTAAAGCCCGTTGTCAGGCCGCGCGAAATCCAGCGAGATAATTCGCCCGCCGGGTTTCATTACGCGTTTGATTTCCACCAGCGCCAGTTCTACGTCCGGCACATTTCTGAGCGCATAGCCGCAGGTGACGTAATCAAATGTGCCATCAGGAAATGGCATTTTCATGATGTCGCCAAGCTGGAAGGAAACATTGTTAACCCCTTTTTCCTGGCGTTTCTTGTTGGCGATTTCGATCATGCCCGAAGTAATGTCCAGGCCTGTGGCCTCGCCTGAAGGCAGTTTTTCTCCCAGAGCAAACGTGATGTCGCCGGTTCCGCAAGCCAGATCAAGCGCTCGCTCATCACCTTTTGGATTGAGCATATTGATCAGTTTGCGCTTCCAGCCGCGATCCATGCCATAGGAGAAAAAGACCGTGAAAAAGTCATAGCGCGGAGCGATGACTTCGAACATTTGTGTGACGTAACCCTGTTTTTTCTCTTTGGAAGAAATGTGTTCTTCCAGATTCAGTTTTTGGGACATAGTTTTTTTCGCTTTCGGTTTGAAGAGTTGTGAGACAGCGGCGACAAGGTAAACCGCAAGCCATAAACTGTAAACTGCGAACCGTAAACTTAATTTTCAGGATGGCAATTATGACGACAGAAGAAGTGCTGACAATTTTTGAAGAGAACCAGGCTTTGCTAAAAGGCCATTTTTTACTCAGTTCCGGCTTGCATAGTTCACGCTATTTGCAATGCGCGCTGGTGCTGCAACATCCATCTGTAGCCGAAAAACTTTGCGCGGAACTCGCAGCCAAAGCCAGGGCTGATGCGAGCATTGGCCAGATTGATCTGGTGATTGCTCCGGCACTGGGCGGAGTTTTTGTGGCTCATGAAGTTGCTCGTGCTTTAGGCGTTCGCGCGCTTTTTACTGAGCGACAGGAAAAAACGATGACGCTTCGGCGAGGGTTTTCGATCCAGCCGGGCGAACGCTGTTTGGTTGTTGAAGATGTTGTGACAACCGGAGGTTCCACGCGCGAAGTGATGGAGGTTATTGCTGCGCTCGGCGGGATGACGGTTGGGGCAGGCTCGCTGATTGACCGCAGTGGCGGTGCGGTTGATTTGGGCGTGCCGCGTCATGCGCTGGCCGTGCTGGAAGTTCCGACTTACAAGCCGGAAGAATGTCCCATGTGCAAGGAAGGTTCGACGGCAATCAAACCCGGTAGCCGCCAGTAAGCGGCGTTTGGCCCCGTTGGCAGGCGCTTTAGGAAGGGCGAAGCGTGAAACCCGCGTCGTTCCACGTGAAAACCCAGGCGCGTGAAAAATCGCCTGTCCTGCGTTGGGTTAAGTCGCTGTCAAATGAGCAGACTGGAATCACTAGTCGCAAAATATGGTGCTCGGCTTTTTGAGCAAACCCAATATATCGAACTGAGCTTGCGAGGCTTAAGGATTGCCATTTTAGGTTGGAAAACTGGTGAAATCTGGCTTTCCGGCAGCAAAGTTCTTTCCTTGTAATAATTTCAGGCGAGTAGCTTCAGGAAGTTTCTGAAAGAAAGTAAGCCGATGCAGAAAGTGGCAGGCGAGCGGGTGAATCGGTTCACCCGCTCGCCTGTTTTGTCTTCAGTCGTTTCATCGGTCAGCAGGAAAACTTGTTTGAATTGTTCTGAATAATCCCAGTAGTCATCGGTGCAGCGAAGTTCTTCAAGCATTCCAGTCACGCAGTGCCGGGAGCTCTGGGGGATTGACGAACCGACAATGACACCCGGTTAGTTCGCCAGCGCCAAAGCTCCCGGCTCAAGCGCTCAGCCCGGACAGGAGGTCGGGCGTGAGTCGTCTGCGGTGCCTTTGCTCGTTCATCCGGTCATGAGTTGCGGTCAAGGTTGTGAGTCCCGGCAAGCGAGACTAGAATGCGCGCAGCTTTGACCGTGAAGGGAACCAATGGCGGCGAATTGCGCGACCAATCCTTTAAAGCCGCCCGATTGATCCCAACTGATCTCCGCTGCGCTGGGGCATTTAGCGATACACGAACCTGTAAGTCTTCAAGAAACCCTCAAAATTGCCTGAAGGGTTTCCAAGTGACTTGCAAGTGAGTTCCGAGTACGTTCCCGAGATTGGTTATGAACAAGCAAATAAAGCAGTTATACGAATTTGGCTCTTTTCGTTTGGACACGGGTGAACGATTGTTGATGCGTGAAGGGCGCACAGTTCCCTTGCCGCCAAAGGTGTTCGATACGTTGTTGGCCCTGGTTGAAAACAGCGGGCGCATTGTCGGCAAAGAGGAATTGATGGAATTGCTCTGGCCTGACACCTTCGTCGAAGAGAGCAATCTGACCCAGAACATTTCTCAGCTTCGCCGTGCTCTGGGCGATGGAAATGGCGACGGTCAATACATCGAAACCATTCCCAAACGCGGATACAGATTCGCCAAGAATGTCGAACCTGTCGGCGAAACTGAACCTGCGTTGGATTTTGGGATGAATGGACAAGTGCCGGTCGCAGCGAAAGCCAATGGGAATATTGTGCTTACAGCGGTTGCTGAAATGCCGCCGGCAACGCTCAGTCGAAAACGATTGCTGGCGACATTTGGCTTATTGGCTGTGAGTCTGGCGATTGTCGCTTTGGCCGGTACCATCGCATACCGTCGCTCAAACAATCACGGCAAAACAGCGTTTCGGCAAATTAGCCCGGCGAAGCTGACAACTTCCGGGAAAGCATTGCAGCCGGCGATTTCGCGTTCCGGTAAGTACGCAGCTTTTATCGCTGAAGAGATTGCAGACAGTGATGGTTTGCAAAGCCTGTGGGTCAGGCAAATTGCTGCGGACAGTTCCACACAGATTGTACCGCCTGCGGAAATCATTTTTGCCGGAGTGACGTTTTCGCCGGATGACAATTTTGTGTATTACGTCGCGCGTCCACGCGGCGGTGTGATGAGCAAGCTGTTTCAGGTTCCGCTGCTGGGCGGAACTCCGCGCGAAGTGATGAGCGACGTAGACAGCCCGGTTTCATTTTCTCCCAACGGCCAATACTTTGCGTTTGTCCGCAATTACCCACAACAGCGCGAAGCTTCGCTGATCGTCGCCAAACTCGACGGTTCGGAAGAGCGCAAGCTACTGACAAGAAAACGTCCTGAAACAATTTCTTTGTCTGGGCCAGCCTGGTCGCCGGATGGGCGGACAATCGCTTGCGCAGTTTCCAACCTGTTGCCGAATGATTCCGTTGCTCAGGTTCTGGCTGTCAACGTTGAGAACGGTGCAGCGAGTCCGATTGGTGAGCAAACGTGGTCAAACATTGGGCAGGTCGCGTGGCTGGGCGACGGCAGTGGAGTCATTTTCAGCGCGTGGCGCCGCACTTCCGCAGTGTATGGAGATCAGCTTTATTTGCTGACGTATCCAAAAGGTGAAACGCGCCGCGTGACCAACGATATGACCAGTTACGAAGGCGTCGGCATTACTTCGGACTCTAATCTGTTGGTTTCTCGTCGTTCTGACAAAGTTTCCAGCATCTGGATTGTGCCGGAAGCGGGCGGCAGTTTTGACGTCAGCAACGCAACGCAAATTAAATCCGGCTTTGGCGATAATTATAGTGAACGGTTTGGGTTGGACTGGACGCCGGACGGTCGGTTGATTTATCCGGCGCACGCCAGTGGCAATCTGGATGTTTGGAGCACAACGACGGACGGTAAACAGCAACGGCAGCTTACGCGCGACACCCAGACGGATTTTATGCCTGTCGTTGCGCCGGATGGCCGTTACATCGTTTTTGCGTCTGAACGCGGAGGCAGCAGTCATATCTGGCGGATGGATGCAGATGGCAGCAACCCAACACAACTGACGCGAGGGCGAGGAGACATTTTTCCAAGTCTGTCGCCGGATGGCCAATGGGTGGTGTATGGATCTTCGACCACAGGCAGAGCTGCGTTGTGGAAAGTTTCGATTGACGGCGGCGAACCGGTGCAATTAACCGAATGGCGAGCGACCGCCATTACACGTCCGGCCATTTCGCCCGACGGAGCATTCATTGCCTGCCAATATCTGGACGAGAAAGAGCGCAAACTGAAAGTTGCGGTGGTGCCATTTGATGCGAAGGAACTGAAACCGATAGGAGAACCAAAATTGGAAATGCCGCTGCCGGAATTCGGGTTGTTTCGTTGGTCGCCAAATGGCCGTTCGCTGACGTATATCTCGACGCAAAACGGCGCGTCGAACATTTGGAGCAAACCGATAGATGGCGGCGAAGCGAGACGATTGACGAATTTTACTTCGGATCAGATTTTCCGCTTCGCCTGGTCGCGCGATGGCAAATCGCTGGCTTGCGAACGCGGAATTGTCATCAACGACGCAGTGCTGCTTCATAATGTCAAAGCAGAATAGCCGTTAGCAGGAAGAAAATAGACGAGGTGGAGAAGCAGCTTTAGAACGCATGAACTATCGAATCACGCTGTCTTACGATGGAAGTGAATATTGCGGCTGGCAAATGCAACTTGGTCAACCGACGATTCAGGCCGCGCTTGAAACCGCGCTGGAGAAACTGGAAGGGACGAGGGTTATAACGTTTGCGGCGGGGCGAACCGATACAGGAGTTCACGCCGAAGGTCAGGTCGCATCGTTTCGCCTGACCAAAGAATGGAACGGCACATATTTGCGAAATGCGATCAATGGCAATTTGCCGCGTGATATACGTGTGTTGGAAGCTTCAGAAGCCGCTGACAACTTTAACGCTCGGTTCCATGTGAAAGGCAAAACGTACCGTTACCGGATTTTTGCCTCTGAGGTGATGAATCCTCTTTGGTCGGGTCATGCCTGGCATTTCCCATACCGATTGGATTTCGCGAAATTGGCAGAAGATGCGCAGTCGCTGGTTGGAACTCATGATTTCACGGCGTTCACCGTAGCCAATTGCGAAAAGAAGACTCGCGTGCGAACCGTGACTGATATTCGGCTTGATCGGGAAGGGGATTTGTTGACGCTATTTTTTTCCGGGAATGGGTTTTTGCGCTATCAGGTTCGAACCATGGTGGGCGCGCTGGTTGACGTCAACCGTGGGCGATTGCCCAAACCTTTGAAAGCCAGCTCAATAACCGAGTTAATTGAATGTCGCGACCGCACGCTGGTTGGGGCGTCCGCACCGGCTCTAGGGTTGACGCTTTTGAAAGTCGAGTATTAGTATTCGTTGCCGTTCGCTCGCGGGCATTTCAACAAAGTCATAAGTCGTCAGGAAAATTCCCCATCACCAGTGCGCAAAGCTGTACGGATTATGACAGCGAGCAGGCAAAACCACGCCCGACGGCAAAAATAAAATGCTTCAAGATTTTTCCAGACTGATCGAGCCAGGCTCGCGTGACGAGCAATTGCTCAAACAAATTGATTTCACCCGCTTGCCGCGTCACATCGCAATCATTATGGATGGCAATGGCCGTTGGGCGAATCGGCGATTTTTGCCGCGTGTCGCCGGTCACCGCGCAGGCGTTGAAGCCGTTCGCGCGACGGTTGATACCTGCGCGCGGTTGGGAATTGAGGTCCTGACTCTTTATGCCTTTTCGGTGGAAAACTGGAAACGCCCGCCTTTTGAAATCGAAGCGCTGATGACGTTTCTAAAAGAGTATTTGCGCAAGGAACTGGACAGCATCCACCGTGAAAACATCCGTTTTCAAACGATTGGCCGAATCAATGAACTGGACGAATCTGTTCAGTTTGAACTGCGCTCGGCAATTCACAAAACTG
>CAZXHW010000066.1:0-15777 GCA_964639915.1 uncultured Heliomicrobium sp. | reverse complement strand
AAGCTGTTGGATGAGTGGGTCTTTTTTCATAATGCCCTTATTCGTTGCTAGGGGTCGGCTGATGGTGTTGATCTTTGCCGGTGTGCGCCGTGTTTCACCGTCCGTCAACCGTCCTTTCACCGTCATTCACCGTGCTTTCACCGACTGTTCACCGTTGGGGGCACCATTAGTTCACCGTGCTTATACCGAGCAAAATTGCCCTACACAATCCCCCCTTTCGTGAAAAAAATTAGCAAAAGGGGATTGTACGACGCATTTCAGATCGGTATCGTCCGCCTCGTTTGAGAGAGAAAACGATCTGCGGGCGGGCAGTGGCATTCAAAAGTTGCTGCTCGCCCGCAGTCTTTTTTGCCTGTCCACTGCCCGCCCGCCCCGTGTCCTGAAAGCCAGAACCGAAAGCCAATGCAAACAGCGCTAGTTCGACAAAAAGAGTGGAACCGATTGCAGAGTATGCCGCGCGGAGAGCAAGGCACTTTGCAAACGCTGCGGCTGATGGCGGCTTTCTGCAAGCGTGACGCAGCCAGTACAGAGCTGCGTGCCGTCGCACACAAGATCATTGGAGGCATTGCAGGTCACGATTTCAACGGCGAAATCCGCGCCCTCTATAGCTTCGCACGGGACCAAGTTAAATACAGAAAAGACCCAGTGGAAGTAGAGCGAGTGCAGGATGCCTTGAGAACGCTTCAGTTTCGCAGTGCAGATTGTGACGACAAGGTTGTGTTGCTGGTGACACTGTTGGCCGTGTGCGGACATCGCGCGCGATTCTGTGTCAGTGGCCCGGTACCGGGCAAGTGGACGCATGTTTATTGCGAAGTAGCCACGCCGCAAGGCTGGGTTCCGCTTGATCCCACACCGGAAGCAGCCCAACCCGGCTGGCAAACCCAAGCCCCAGCCAAAGGGATTTTTGAAATCTGGCCCGCGACTTCAGCAAACATTCGTGTGGTTCGTGTTCCGGTTCGATCTTCATCAGTTGCAGTGAGGGGTGGAAGCAAACTTGGGCGGCGGGTCCAAAAACCTGCCGCCAATTTTTCCTGCCTCGGTTGCGACTGTGAAGAGTCCGGATTAGGTGCTGATACCTATGAATGGAAGATGAATAAAGGCTCCGGAGAGTGCGAGCTGAAGAAAAAGAGTTGCGGCTTCTTTTGCAAGATCGGCAAAGGCTTCAAGGTTGTGGGAAAGGTTGCGTTGGCTGCCGCTCCGCTGATTGCGGCTCCGTTTACCGGAGGCGCGTCTCTGGGATTGACGGCACTCAGCACAACAGCAGCGACCGCAGCAGCAATCACGACTGCCTCAGTGGGCGCATTTACTTCGTTGATGGCCCAACGCCAAGGCGTACCGCAAGGCGCTCAGGTTGAAGACCCAAAGGGAGATTGCGCAGCCTGGCTGCAAAAGAAACAGCAAGAAGAGGCCGCATCCGCACAGAAAGCCGCTGAAGCCGCAGCAGCAGCAGCCAAAGCCCAGCAAGACGCATTGATCAAATCAGAAGCGCAGAAGCTGGCGGCGAATGATACCGGAAGCAGCAGTTCGGTTAGCGGGCTGTTGAGTAACCCATTGATGTTGGGCGTGCTGGGAATCGGCGCGTTGTTATTGCTCCGGAAGTAAGGAGTTTGCTTTGAAAATTCTTCAGGAACGATTGAAGCAGCAAGGCCAAAAAGTTGTGCAAGCCGCTGTAGGCCGTGCTGAAAGAGAAGTGAAGAACCTGTTGAAAGAGACAGGCGCAGAGCTGGGGGAAAAGCTCGACGGAATTTTTGATGGATTGCTGAATGAACTGAACAGCGATCAGAGGGAAAGCGATGAATCAGGCAATGGCCGTGATGGTCAACGATAACAATCTGGGGTTTGCAGCGCCGATGGACGCGGTGCCACAGGTGCCAAAGTGGCAGAGCATTCTGACATCAATAGGCGCGGCGATTCCGACTGTTGTCGGAACCTACAATTCCACGCGACAAGCGCCGCAGCCGGTTCCGATTGCTCAGCCTGCGCCGCAACCTCGACCAATTGACCCCAGCTACGACGAACCGCAACCAAGTTCGACCGGTGTCAGCGCAAACGTCGGATTTGATCTGAACAAAGGACTGAACATCGGCGGCATACAAATTCCGGTGCTGTTTCTGGCGCTGGGCGGAGTGGGTTTGTATCTGCTGTTCAAGGAGCCTCCACGGAGGGGCCGTTAATGTATTCGCACTTGGCAGCCAGAAATTATTACGGGCTGAGCGACGAAGTTCCGGTTGTCACTCCTCCGGAAAGTAGCAATACGGTCGCTCAGACCGTAGCCAATCCTCCGGTTCCGCAGCGGCCCTGGGGGGCATATCCGCGCCGATATTCCCCGCGCAAAAGAAGCATGCAGCCTCAGGCGCAGACTTCAAGCGCAGTCGGCGGCGGGCAATTTTACGATCATCAAATGGCACTGGCCGCGCAGCAAAACGCGCAGATGCAACAAGTGGCGCAAACCGCAGCGCCCGAACCATCCGGCATTGGCGGCATTTCGTGGCCTGTGATTGCGCTGGCTGGCGGCGGATTCCTGATGCTGATGATGGTGATGATGTCGGGAAAAAAGTAACGACGGGCAGGAGAAAACTATGAGACTGGGAAGAGACAACAGAGACGCCAACGCAACCGGACTGGACGATATTGTGGATTCGATGCCCTACAACTCCGCGTGGGCACCAGGCCAGTTGGCCGGGTGCGAACTGGGAGACGCCAATGCGGGATTGCAGGTCAATCCCGGCGGTGTGTCGGCTTCAGGCGGCTTCAGTTGGACGACCGTTGCCCTGATTGTCGGCGGTGTCTGGCTGTTCAAAAAGTACGTCAAATAACCGTGAACGCGCCAGGGATTGAAAAGCCTGGTTATTCACACAACAGAGCAACCGATGAAAGCTTACATGCTGAAATTGTTGATTGGTTCAATCGTCCGATGGCTGGTGAATTCCATCTCCGTCTGGGTGGTTGCCTACAACGTGTTCAGCAACGGCGGCTACCTGGTTTTTGGTCTAGGGATGGTGGGAGCGATCGGGATTTTGTTCTGGTCACAGATTCAAAAGCTCCGCACGGTCTTTGAAGTTGATGAAGCATTGCGACTGCCAGAGCGGTCCAGCTTCGATGATTTGAAAAAGGTGATTCAGTAGCGATGTACATGGCACGGGCGACAACGGGTTTCGGATTGGGCTTGGAACCAAAGCGCAGCGATGCGCTGGCTCAGGCTCAGGCTTCTGATTATCTGGTTGCCGGTTCGCGCATTCAGGTCTGGATTTCTTTGACGCGCTTGCCCTGGTGGTCTGGATTGGCGGGATTACTTGGCGCAGCCCTGACAGCCTATCGGTTGAAACAGGCCAATGCGTGGGCACAAAAAGCCAAAGAAGTCTTGAACGCGGATGTCTTTACCAATGTTTCCTCCACGTATTCACAGGGAGCCGGAAGCATCAGCATTATGGCGACCACGACAGTGGATTTCAGCCGTGAAGCGCACGCGCCTGGTCGCGTGATTGAAGTGCTCAGAAATGCCGGACTAGACCCGGTAGAAGAGAAGTGGAAGATCATCCAACGCCCCGGCGGCACGAAAGCCGCACCTCTGCTAAACGCCCCAAACCCCGATAACACAAGCGGCGCAACTGGCGCGGCCCCTGACGGCAAAACGACCTGGGACAGTTTTCTTGCTGGTCTGGGAATCAGCACGCCTTTTGCAATTGCAGGCGGAGTGCTGTTGGCGGTGATTCTTTTCAGAAAATAGGAGCTTTGACATGGCAACTGTCAATTTGGGCGGCTTTGAAGATTTGGTTCGACTGAACCTGAAAACGGCGGTGGATACATTTGGTTTCGGCGGTGTGCTGAGCCTGCTGGCCGATGAAGCTAGCGAGCGCGTCACAGAAGATGCCGACGCAACGCAGGCAATCCTGGACGCGATTGAAACGGCTCAGGAAGAGGTCAGCGAACACGAAGAGCCAGCAAGCGACGACGACGATTTTGATTACGCCGACGAAGACGACGACGAAGAGTTTGAGCAGGAAGATTACGTCATCGGCGCTGACGACGATGACGAGGAGAACGACGACGATGGCGACGACGAAGAAGACGACTAAAAAGAAAAACGGCAAAATACCGGTTTCGGTCAAACGCAATGGCAAGGTGCTTTACGGCGCTGTGGCGCAAAACATCTTAAAGAAACGCGCAGCCAAAAAGCGCGCGGCGACAGCCAAAGCCAATCCGAAAACAGCGGCCAAGAAGGTTGCGCCGAAGTCGGCCACCAAGAACGCCAGCAAGAAGCGACCAGTTAAGCGTAACGCTGAGTCCTATTCTTCGGCTCAGCCAATCAAGGTTACTCAGTATTACCGCTCAGGTGGCCCCGGTTACGCGACGGCGCGTGAAAGAATCATCCGCCAAGGTCAGCGCGATATGTTTGCGCCGGATGCTTCGATGGATCAATTGCTGAGCTTTCTGCGAAAGAACCCGACTGTTATTGACGCGGTTCGGAAAAAGCTGGGCGCGGCAAAGTTTGCAACGGCGTCACCTTCGTTGCTGAAAAAGACAATGCGCGAAGTCATTACAGGCGCGCGTGGCAAGACAAAAGCCAAAAAAGCCAATCCGCGGAAACCGCGAGGAAACCCCAGCGGTGAATTGTTCGAGACGTTCACAGGTCAGGAACACACGCACCATGACGAAGTGATTGCTCCGACCGGAGCGCCGCGCAATCTGGATGAACTTGGTGATTTTGTGGAATTCAAGTGGATGGATGCGGACGGCAAACGATACACCGTCAACCTGGAAAAGCAGGGCATTGAAGCCAAGCTGGCCGCGCATCAGTACGCCGATGGACGTCAGGAATTGATTCTGGTTTCAGCGCCGGGCAAGCCGTTGCCGTTCTTTGGCGACTACCTGCCGCACGGCGATCACGGCTACATCTACGAAGTGACGTACCGCGCCCAGAAAGCGCACCTGGGCGACACGAAGCCTCAGCTCTATTACCACAAGCTGGGTGAAGAAACGGGACAGCCACCGATTCTGCACATCAACAAAAACGGCGAACTGATTTTCAAAGGCGGCGAATACTGGATTGAGGCGACCGGTATCCACAATTGATTTTTTGAGTACGGCAGCATTCGACGGCTGCTGAATAACGATCAGCAGCAGGCTATGAACCTGCTGTACCAAAAGCAGGAGAAGAGGAGAAAACACAATGGCAACCAAAGCGAAACTTCATAACCCGCATTTACTGGCGGTCAATCCATTCGGCAAGCAAGCGCCCGTCAGACGGCCCAAAACCAATCCGAAAAAGAAACCGTCCAAGAAGAACCCGTCCAAGGTAAGCGTTCGGCGTAATCCGGCGTTTGACGTGGCCGGCATCATCAAAAAAGGCGGTGCTGCAGGCGCTGGCGCGCTGGCAACTACGTTCGTCGCGAACATGCTGCCGCTGCCCGTCAATCCGATCTTCAACGCGCTGTGCAAAGCAGGCGTCGGTGTCGCCATCGGGTTCGGCGCAAAGATGATCAAGACCACGGAAGCCCTTTCGGATTACGTGATGGCTGGCGGTGTGGGCGTCGCTGCGTCCGATGCGCTGCGGTTCATGGTGCCGAAGCTGCGCACGATCATCGTGCCGACTGAAGCCGCTGCGGTGGATGTCAAACAGGTCACTCAGGGACAGCTCAACGACGTTGTGTTTGTGGATGATGGCTTGATGGGCGATGTCGTGGATTCGATGCCCTACAACAGCGAATGGGCCACGGCCTAAGTGTGAAAGTCCGGATGGTGCGAGCGGTCGCCGCTTCACACCATCCGGGTTCAAGCGGAAGTAATAAAAGGGCGGTCAGACGACCGCAGGCTCTTTGACAAGTTCACTGTACTGCTCGACGGCGCCATAGGCTTCGTCGGCAATTCCGGCAATCAACTGGCCTAGAACAAACAGCCCTTTGTTAAACCGCTGGCCGCGTTCTTCCAGATGTCCGCCATCGCCATCAATGACGCTGTCGCAGCATAGACAGGTGGTCAGATGTCCCAGGCTGGTCAGATCGCTCAGCGCTTTCAAGGCTCTCAGTTTGTGTTGTTGTGCTTCGGAAGTTCCGGCGGGGTAGGCAAGTTGGTAATCAATCGTGACGAAAGAAGCGGTAGATGATTCAGGCATAAGCCCTCCAATGATTTTTACTAGTTGGCTCTGATGACGGTCAGAGGAGCCGGGAGCTAGTAACCGTCCATTGGCACGGCCCTCAGCCTTACGGACAAAGGACTCCCGGCATAAACAAACTACACCGACGCGCGGACACAAAAAAGCCCGCCAATACGGTGCGGTTCAGCCGCCAATGGAATCACGGAGTTACTAGCTCCGAACGGCGCAGAGGGTAGCGAAAGACAGTGAACGAGTCAATCAGAAAATGGCACGAACGTGCCAAGCGGAGAAAGAACGATGGAACCGTTCGCAATAACAACTGTGGGGCAGGGGGCTGGCGCGGTGCAGGTGGTTGATCCACTTCACCCGGAAGTCATCAAGCTCATCAACAAACGGCCTCCGTATTGGTTGACCGTGCCGCTGGTGTGGCAAGCGCCGCGAAACATCGGCAACGGCATTTCGCCCGTCACCCAGGAACGCCGTTTTGATTTGTTGCTGGTGGGCGCGCGCTCCGCGCTGAACTATTCACAGATCAAGCTGCGCAACGATACGACGGACGATTACTACAGCAATGCGTTTGTGCCGATTTTCTGTGTAACCGGCGGAGCGGCTTCAAACCGGATGGAATACCAGTGGGAAAGCTTCATCTATCTGCCCGCGCAAACGCGCCTGGTCGTTGAAGCCGTGCTGGGAGAAACCGCGCCGGGTTCCGGTATTGCCGAACCGGACGGCGAACTTGTTTTTAGCTGCATAGAAATCAATGCCTAACACCGTCGCCACAACTGCATACCAACTGCAACCAGGCATCGGCTTGCGCCGCGACTGGCTGAACAAGACGCAGGCGCAGTTGATTCAGGAAAGCAACCAGCAACAGCAATTCTGGCTGGTGTTTGGCGCGCAAAACGCCACGCTATTGCCAGCGATTTTCCGGTTGCCCAGCCGCGACTATCCATTTCTGGTGACAGGCGCGGCGGTCAATCTGCCGGTCACTTCGTTGAAGCTGTACACCACTGGACGGCAGTTGGAATCGTTCAACACGCCGGTGGAAGCCATCGCAGGTGGCAGTGACAGTGGACGCCAAATCTTTCGGTGGTCACAGCCTGTGCTGCTGAAACCCAACGAAGCATGGCGGTTGGAACTTACGCTGGCTGATGCCTCTGGGCTGGCGCTGAACACGATCATTGCTTTGCGCGGCGTGAAATTGGGGGACCGTAAAAAATGAGCAACATAGCAAGACAGATTCTGGATATTGCCGCGCTGGCTCAGGCTCCGCCATTCGATTTCAAACCGTGGACGATGGCGCGCATTGTTCAGACAAACTGGCAAACCAGTGTCCCGGTGGAAGTGTTGAGCTATAGGCCGCCCGATGGATTGGCGCTGGTTGTCACCCGCGTGGATTCGTGGGTGTCCGAAGCTTACAACGTCGCGGCCACACCTGGCACGCCAAAGCCCGTGCAGGATGTCATCAACTACCCGCCCGGTTTCAAGGCCAACTGGCAAGCCGACAACGAAGTTCTGGCTGGCCGCTTCAGTTTGTACACCGTGCTGGGACAGGGCGAACAACTGATCGTCTTTGCGCCAAAAACGCTTGCCAAGTTTGTCATGTCGTATGACGGCCCCGCCCAGGGCGCGGCGGAACAAAGTTTTCAATTCAGGTTTTTTGGATTTCTGACGTTACCCGAACACGCGGAACGCTTGATCAAGAATCAAACGTTGACGCCGTAATTTTGAATGTCCGGCGGGTGCAAGCCCAACGGGTTTATTAACACACCGGCGCGCAGATGCCGGACATAAAAGCAGGAGAAGGAGAAAGATAATGAGACAGCTCAGAACCGCACAGGTATCCGCAACATTGAAAGGCAAAGCGCCCGCTCTGTCGTTGCCGACCAATCAATACCAAGACGTCATTCGCTGGAGGATGTGGGACACGCTCCGTTACCAGGCTGGCTTCGTGATGCCCAGCAATTCACTGGAATTGTTTCGCATTCAACGCGGCCAAAAGGCATTCGTCGCCAACAACCCGGCGTCGGAATATGTCAAACGTCGTTTTGATACGTCGCTGGATAGCAACAACCAGATTCCGAAAGGGAAACAGTTTGTTGTGAATTCGATCCAGATTGCCGTCATCACAGTCGGCAACCTGCACGCTTCAAACGGCACTGGCGACAACGTCGGCCTGGCTATCAATCCTGGCGGCCCGGGCGGAACCAACAACTTCGGCGCCATCACCACAGCCACCGGCCTGATGCAGGCAATCCTGCACACCATGTTCATTGATACCGAATTCGGCGAAACCGACAAACGGTATGAATCCGGCCCTGCGCTGATGTTCCCGTGCCGCTACGGCGCATCGGGCTTTGCCGCGCTGGCTGCTCAGCCACCTGATGCCACCAACAACGCGGGACTGGGCGGAACCACAACGAACGCGCTGAGCGAAACGTGGGTTCAGAACGGTTGCTTCCGTGAAGAGCCGTTGGCCTTCGACCGCATCCTGGAATCGCTGGATACCTTCAGTGTCAAGGTGTCGTCTGACGTTCCTTTTGTTCCGAATCAGGATTTCCAATTCCAGGTGATTCTGGATGGTTACTTGCAGCGTCCGGTCTAACGGATAGCCGCAACCAAGTTTGGCGCGACAGTCGAGACGGTGATGGAGATAGCAGTCGGGGGAAGCTCCATTGCTATGGAATGGAACTGTCGCGCCAAAACTTTCTTTGGGGCCAGGACAGATGATTACTGACAACCAGCTTCAACAGATTATGCCGAGTTTATCGGCGGCCAAAAGAGCGGCCTACCTGCCATATCTCAATGAGACGATGCAGGCGTATGGGATTGACTCTCCGGCACGCGCAGCCGCCTTTCTGGCGCAAATTGCGCACGAATCAGTTGAGCTGCGCTATTGGGAAGAAATCGCCAGCGGTGCCGCCTACGAAGGCCGCAGAGACTTGGGCAACACACAACCCGGCGACGGCAAACGGTACAAAGGGCGCGGCCCGATTCAAATCACGGGGCGCGCGAACTACAGAAAATATGGCTCGACGTTGGGCCTTGATCTTGAAAACAATCCCAGCCTGGCGTCAACCGTGCCGGTAGGATTTCAGATTGCCGGGGCTTACTGGCACAGCCACGGGTTGAATGAATTGGCGGACAGGGGAGATTTCCTGACCATCACCAAACGCATCAATGGCGGCACAAACGGCCTGACAAGCAGGCAAACCTATTACGAAACGGCCAAGCGCGTTCTTGGTGCAAGCGGCGGAGGCGGCAAGGCCAGCGCGGGCGGAAGCTCCGGCTCTTCTATCGGTACGCCAGCCCTGTTGATTCTCGCCGTCCTGATTGGACTGGCATTTACTCGCTGAAGTTATGGCTGCAATCATCGTCAGACAACAACGAATCGCGCGCATCGCCGCACAGGACATCACAACCTTGCGCGTGCTAGTGGATCGGTCGCTGGTTTCGGCGGGCGGACCGGGCGCGGGCACTGTTGTGACGATCCCTGTGACGGTCGAGACAGCCAGCATCTTGCTGCCACAGATTACGCTTTACGAAACAGCCACAGCTCCGGATGCAGTCACCCAGGGAGCCATTTACACCACGCAACTGCTGGACATCAATGGCCAGGTGGTTGCTTACGTCCCTGGCTTCGCCGCATTCACGATTCGCATTCCTTCGGCGGAAACGACGTGGAACGAACTGCGCGAATCCAATGATTTTCAGGCGCTGATTCAATCGGCGGTCACAAACCGTTTGGGATTGGATACCACGCCAACCGTGGGGCAATCCGTCATCACAGTCATCGGCGGCGCTTCGCAGGCCGGACTGGATACGATCAATCTGTTTTTCGGCAGCTCAGCCAATCCGCCAGGCATTCGACACAATGTTGCAACGGGGCAAATGGAATTCAGCCACAACGGGCTGACGTGGGCTTCGTTTGGCGGCGGAGGCGGCGGAGGTTCGGTCACTTCGGTTGGCTTGAGCCTGCCTGCCATTTTCAGTGTCAGTGGATCTCCGGTAACGACGACGGGAACGCTGACCGGAACGCTGGTCAATCAATCGGCCAACACAATCTTTGCAGGCCCGACTTCCGGCGGCGCAGCGGTTCCGACATTCCGCGCACTGGTCGCCAATGATTATCCAACCATGGTGGGTGACAGCGGCGCTGGCGGAACCAAGGGAGCGGTACCAGCTCCGGCGGCAGGGGATGCCGCTGCAAACAAATTCCTGAAGGCCGATGGCACGTGGGCAGTTGCTGGCGCTTCCAGCGGAGCGGACCCCACAGCCAGCTTGGGACTAGCAGCAATCAATGGCGTGGCTACCACGTTTATGCGGTCTGATGCCGCGCCTGCGCTTAATCAAGCTATCGTTCCTACCTGGACTGGAGCGCATCTTTGGAATGGTGTCACAGGCACCTTCAGAAGAGATGCGATTGGCGTTACCTCAACCAATGGATTGATTTTAGAAAACACAACTGCAGCCGCAGCGGGCGCGCAGCAGCGATCACCAGGAATTCAACTAACTGGCCAGGGATGGAAAACCAATGCTACTGCCACATCTCAGACAGTAGATTGGCGAATTGACAATTTACCAGTTCAGGGCGCGGCTAACCCTACTTCTACTCTGGTAGTTGGCTCCCAAGTTAATGGGGCTGGTTTTGTCGATAAGTTATATCTGACCAGCGGCAATATTCTTGCCGTGGTTTCTAGTAATCCTGGCAGCATCGTTTTGCATTATGCGTTATCAAACGGTTCGTCCATACAAAACTCAGGATTTGGTGGACGGTCTGATGCAGGCGTTGTTTCAATGATCTCTGCTGGGACTGCGATTCTAAGCGCCGCCAGTTTAGGCGGCATAACGCAAGCAAATTTAGGTTCACACGCGCTTGGATGGAACTCCAGTTCGAGTGCCGGGTCTGCTGTGGCGGACCTGTTGTTACGACGCGTAGGTGCTGCCAATCTTGGGTTCGGCGCTCTGGATGCTGCTGCTGCCTCAGTCGTCGCGCAAACCATCAGTGTTCAAAACGTCGTTTCGGGCAGCACGAACGGCGCAGGCCAGCCATTTACAGTGCGCGGCTCGCTCGGCACATCCCAGGGAGTTCCCGGACGCATCCACATTCAAACCGGCGCATTGATCGCGGCCAGCGGTACCACACAGCAAACGCCGGTAGACCGTGAAATCTTTGGCGCCAGCAAAGTCTTAACCAACAACACAGTCACAACGGTCTGCAACGTCACGGTCGCCAACAACACGGCCGCAGGCGGCATCGTGGATTACACCGTGGAAGTCTTCGACGGCACCGACCTGCAAGTTGAAACCGGCGAGTTTGTTTACCAGGTCACAAACAAAGGCGGCACCATCGCCAACAACACGATCACTTCGCCGACAGGCTATCCAAAGAATGTGGCGACGGCAGGAACGCTGACCGTTACCTGGACCATCAGCAACGCGAATCCGGCGCTGTTGGCAATCAACGCAAATTCCAGCCTGACGCCTTCGACGGGGTATCCGCGCGTCACGTACAACCTGCGCAACCACACGCAACAGGCCGTCGCGATCCAGTAAGAGGAACTTATGGCACTTCAGAAATCATTTTTTGATCAGTTCGGCGTTGACCATCCAAAAGGCTATTGGCGGCTGACGAATTTCGTTTACGACAATTATCAACAGGTCGCTGACCTGACGCTGAGCTGTTATGCCAGCAAAGAAGCGGCGGACGCCAAGATGCAGCCACTGACCACCAAAACATTTCATTTAGTGAATGAAGAGTACGCGGCCATCAACGATCTATTGACGGCGAGTTTCAAACAACAGGTTTACGAGTTCGTAAAAACCAAAGAAGAGCCGGACGGCACAATTTTCTTTGAAGGCGCTGCGGACGTTTAGCGCACAAAGCAGACAAGACAATTTAACCGTGAAGCTGGGGCGACAGTGGGGCGGACGAAGGGGAGAGGGTTATGCCAGCAATCACAGTTTTATCAGCAAAAATCGCCAAACAGGGCGCTTCAGATGTCACGACGCTGCGAGTCACCGTTGATCGTTCGCTTGCTTCAGTAGGCGGGCCAGCCGCTGGCGTCGTTGCCAGCGGAGCCGTCACGCAAGACAGCGCGGCGTTTGTGTTGCCGCAATTGACGCTGTACAGCACCTGGAACGCGGCGGATTTGATTACCCGCGAAGCTATTTACCGCGCCGAATTACTGGACGGCGGCGGCAATGTCGTTTCCGTGCTGACAGGCTTCAACGCATTCCAGATTCGCGTCATTTCCAGCCAAACCACCTGGAATGAAATCCGTGAACAAAACGATTTTTATAGCTTGACCCAGGGAGCAGGGAACACACGGCTAGGGAACGATTCCACGCCTTCGCTGGGCAATTCCGTTGTCACCGTGCTGGGAGCCATCACCAATGCGCCTTCGGATACGATTTCGCTGTTTTTCGGCGCGCAGGTAAACCCGCCGGGTATTCGGCGCAACATCGCCACGGCCCAAATGGAATTCAGCCATGACGGGCTGACGTGGTCTTCGATGGGTTCAGGCGGCGGAGGCGGCAACGTCAGCGGCAACGGTACGGTCAATTACATGCCGATCTGGACATCCGGAACCACGCTGGGCGATTCCCAGATTTTCTATTCCGGCGTTGACCAGGTCACATTCGTTCAAAAGTCATTGGGCGTTGAGCGCAATGCGGCGTTCGGCACTGACCAGGTTGTCATCAATTCCGATCCATCACGCGCCGTCAACGTGCCGGTCATGACGTTCAAAAACATCCTGAGCCAAACCGGCGCAGTCATTCGCATTGATAATTCCGCCAATGGTGGCGGAATCAGTTCGATCCTTCGCGCTGACGGCAACCTGTGGCCGCGCGGAGTAACGACCACCTGGCCGGTGGTCAATGGCGCTGGCGTTTTGACCAACGACGGCAGCGGCAATCTTTCGTGGGGAGCAGCGCCTTCCAGCTATAGCTGGCTGATTCAGGCTGACAGCGGATTGGCGACTCCGGTTCCAAATAACCAGGCGGTTCAAATCGTCGGTGGCAATGGCATCGTCACGTCGCTTTCCTTGTTTGCGTTGACGGTCGCGGTTGACTTGCTTTCAACCGGAGGCCTGCAAACCAGCGGCGGCGCTGCGCAGCTCGGCATCAAGCTGGACACCGTCACAGGCGGCGGCAACAACGTCGCGCAGATTGGCGCAAATGGCTTGTACGTTCCGCCCGGCGGCGGCGGCGGCATAGGAACGGTCACATCCGTTGCGCTCAGCCTTCCATCAATCTTTTCCGTCAGCGGTTCGCCGATCACTTCGTCGGGAACACTAACCGGAACGCTGGCCACGCAAAACGCCAACCTGGTGTTTGCCGGACCGGGCAGCGGCGGCGCTGCGGTTCCGACATTCCGCGCACTGGTTGCGGCTGATTACGTCACCATGGTGGGTGACAGCGGCGCTGGCGGGGTCAAAGGCGCGGTACCAGCTCCGGCGGCAGGCGATGCGGCTGCCAACAAGTTTTTGAAAGCGGACGGGACCTGGTCAGCAGTGACCACGGGCGGTTCGATCTTCTACCAGGGCAACAGCGGCGGCGTCGGAACCTACATCATCGGCGCGCCTGGCGAAGTGCTGACCATTGACGGCGGCTCCGGATTGACTTCGACCACGGTTCCATTGTCAGACACCATCCGGCTTGATCTTGACCTGGCTCCGATTCAATCGGGCGTTCCCAATATCGCTTCGATCATCAGCAATCAGTTGTACGTCAAACCGCGACAGTACGTCCGGACGCGAGCCATCGCCGCGAACGATGCGCTGGTTTGCGCCACGGACAATGTGTTGCTGGTTACGACCGGCAGCAACATCGGCATCACGCTGACAACGCCAATCGCCGGAGAATTCCGCGACTTTTACATCAAGAAAGTTTCGACCAACGGCAACACCATCACTCTGACACCGGCTTCCGGACAGATTGACGGCGCAGCGACCTTTGTGTTCAGCGGCACGTTTGGAACTTCCGGCGAAGGCGTTCACATCGTGTTTGACGGAACCAACTGGTGGGTCATCTCGCGCACGTAAAAGCCACCGTCGGCGACATCGCCAAAAATGATGATGTCGCCGGCAAAAAAAACAGACAGGGAAAGGGAAGGGAAATGAAACGGATTCTTTTATTCATCACGCTGTTGGTATCGCTGACCGTCACCGGCCTGGCGCAAAACGCCAACCAGTACGAATTCGTCAACGCGCTGCCAGGGAGCTGCTTGCCAGCCCAGGGACGCACAATTGTCGTCACAGCTTCGACGCCATATCGCTATTACGTTTGCACCGATACCAACATCTGGACGGAATACGCGCCCGGAATCAATCTGTTGACTTCGACGCGCATTCCCTTTGGCAGCGCCAGCAACACACCTACCGAATCGGCTGATCTGACGTGGAATAACACAACCAAAACACTGGCCCTCGCGACTTCTTCAGGCACTGGGTTTATCAACGTCAACGGCGTGGGCAACAACGGCGCAGTCCGCATGCAGGGAGGTTCGCATCCGGGCAACGGCGGCGGATTCATCCTGCCATTCGTTGGCGGCGGACAATCCACCGGCCCCGGCCTTTGGTGGTGCGCGGGAGCCTATGCAAGCTGTTCAGGGTTGTGGACTAGCCTTGGGCTGAATTGGCAAGGCGCTGGCTCTGCGCATTCGTTATTCAAGATTCGATCTTCCACCGGCACATCATCCGACGGGACGATCCGCTATCAGTTTGAGCCCGATTCTTCGATCTTCACGCAATCGCCCAGCACTGGCGCAACAGGCACGGCGCACGACGGCGAAGTCGTTGACCTTTCCAGCACAGGCACAGCCAGCACAAATTTCGGCTTTGCCCGATTGGTCAAACTGGAAAACGGCGGCGCGTCACAGGTCAATGCTTCGCGCATTACCACAGCCTGGTCAGTCGCGACAGCGGGCGCTGAAACCAGCCGAGTTTCAATTGCCACCAATCTGGGAGGCGCGGGCCTGGGGGATGTGTTCACCGCAGAAGGCAATCAGTATTACGGCACCGTGTTCAATCAGGGCAATGTCAGCGGAGCCGTCACAATCAATTTCAACAACTCAAACAACGTGGCCATCACGGTGACGGGCAACATCACTTCGATGACGTTTCAGAATATGCGCACCGGAGGCCAATACTTTTTGCGGATTGCTCAGAACGCTACTGGCGGCTGGACCTGGACGCCATCCAACACAAACTTTCTGTACCCAGGCGGAGTCAGCACCAACATTCTAACCACCAGCTCCAACGCCGTGGACATCTTTACCTGCATTTCCTTTGACGGCGTGCATCTGAGCTGCAACGGCCTGTTCGACGTGAAGTAGAAACACACACAGCCCCGAAGTAGGGAAGCAACAACGTGGAAGTCATCAAGTTAATTGCCATCTTGACGCCAATTTTAATCGCCGCAGCCACGGCGTATTTGCGATTGTTTATTCGCAATGAAATCAACGAAGTTTTACAGACTGTGAAGAAAGAACTGGTCAGCAAAGATGTTTTCGAGGCTGAAAATCAGGGCTTTGACCATAGGCTGAATTTATTGGAAAGCAAACCAGCACGTCGCTGAAGGAAGGGAATCAAATGTTACTGACAAGACGAAAGATGATTGCACTGATACCGGCTGGCATTGTTGGAGCAGGGACGCTGCCATTGATGGCTTGTGAAAAG
>CAZXHW010000065.1:7994-15954 GCA_964639915.1 uncultured Heliomicrobium sp. | reverse complement strand
TGCAGAATTGTCTGCGGCGAATTCTCAGTTGATAGAGCAAATAGCGGAACGCCATCGAGCAGAAAAAGAATTGCGGCGACTTTCAAATCGTTTGGTTGAGGTGCAAGAACTCGAACGCCGAAATATCGCCCGCGAGCTTCACGATGAAATTGGCCAGTTGCTTACCGGATTGA
The DNA here is from genome assembly GCA_964639915.1 of uncultured Heliomicrobium sp. Lineage (GTDB taxonomy): Bacteria > Acidobacteriota > Blastocatellia > RBC074 > RBC074 > RBC074. Next base: position 15,781 of record CAZXHW010000065.1, on the reverse strand, counting down.
AATTGGTTATTGAAATGGCGCCAAGATTGCCACAAGACCAATTGGCTGGGCAGTATGAAAAGGCACAAACGCTTGTCAATGAATTGATTGGACGTGTAAGAGACCTATCTTTGGATTTAAGGCCTGCCTTGCTGGACGATCTTGGGCTATTGCATGCATTGCTATGGCATTTTGAGCGGTACACATCGCAAACTGCCATTCGCGTTTCTTTGGCGCACACTGGAATCGAGGGGCACCGGCTCAGGCCAGAAATTGAAACAGCAGCATACCGAATTGTCCAAGAAGCGCTAACAAACGTAGCCCGCCACGCCAAGGTTGGAGAGGTAAAAGTTGGGGTTTCAGCCGATGCCGAAAATCTGAGCCTGCAAATTTCAGATCGTGGAGTCGGGTTTGAAGTAATGGAAGCAGTGGAATCGGGCGTGTCCAGCGGCTTGACGGGAATGAGAGAAAGGGCGCATCTACTTGGGGGAATATTAAAAATTGAATCTGTTGAAGGTGTTACCATAACGGCAATTTTGCCTTTGGGAGAATAGGCCAAGGCATGAGAGCTTTGTTGAATTGGTGAAAAGGAGCGGGAGATGCCAAACATTTTGCTTGCGGATGACCACAATATAGTGCGACAAGGCTTACGCGCTCTTTTGCAAAGCGAGCCTCATTTTCGTTTGGTTGGCGAAGCCAGTGATGGGATTGAAGCTGTTCGATTGGCAGAACGCTTGAAGCCGGATGTGTTAATCACTGACTTGATGATGCCAGGGCTCAATGGCTTGGAAGTGACCCGCCAGGTCACGAAAATGTTGCCCCAGATTCGCGTTATTATTCTTTCCATGTATACGAACGATGCCTACGTTCTGGAGGCGCTGAAGAATGGCGCTTTAGGCTATGTTCTCAAAGATTCCCAGGCCGCTGATCTGATCCAGGCAGTCAAAGAAGTAATTGCTGGAAATCGCTACCTTAGCCCACCACTTTCCGAAAGAGCCTTGGAGCTTTACCTGCAAAAGGTCGAATCCGTTCCCGATGACCCCTACGAGCTATTAACCACCAGAGAGCGGGAAGTGCTTCAACTTGTTGCCGAAGGGCGAACAAGTTCTGAAATCGCCACACGCCTTTTCATCAGCCCACGAACTGCCGAAGGCCATCGCGCCAATCTTATGCGCAAGCTAAGTTTGCAAAATAATGCCGACTTGATTCGCTTCGCCTTGAAGCGGGGTATCCTTCCTTTGGATGGATAAGCCTCTGTGAAGTTGAGTTTTGTGCCAGCGGGGCTTCGTAACAACGAAGCCCTTTTCAGTCTAAAGAATCACGTAGATTTACGTATGGCCTGGAATTCGGCGAAGGAGTATTTATCTGCCTGTAAAGAAATGAAGACGATTCAGTGTGATTCAGGCATTGGATGTTTATCTCTAGTGCTTCAATTCAATGGTCGGTTTTTGTTATGAAGCGATGATCCACACTGGGGAATTCGCTTCTACGGTAGGCGGAATCTGTTGTGGGGCAGGTTCCGCCTAATTTTTTTTTCTCGGCCTCTTTCCCAAGGTTTCCCTCAAGCTGTGATCGAATTCACCTGAACAATCTGAATAAAAGCTGTTCTGATACGCAAGGAATCGGTGCTTCTTGCCGCATGATTCTAGCGTGGTATACTCAATTTGAGTCGTAGAGCAGACCGGGTGATCGCTCACATTTCAATTGATTTCAAGGAGCTTGTAAGCAGGATTTGAACTCAATTGAAGTGTGAGAGGAAAGTCCGAACACCATAGGACAGCAGGCTGGCTAACGGCCAGGCGGGGCGACCCGACGGAATAGTGCAACAGAGAACAGACAGCCCTAAGCGCGTTCGCGCGCCGGGCGATGGTGAAACGGTGAGGTAAAGGCTTCACCAGCGGGTGTGGCGACATGCCCGGCTAGGCAAACCCCCTGCGGTGCAAGACCAAATAGGGAAACGTTATGAGCTTGTCCGGCTCACTTTGCGCTTCGGCGCGGGACGTTTCCGGGTAGGTCGCACGAGCGGCGCAGCAATGTGACGCCCAGATGAATGATTGCCGCTTACGCCGTAAGGTTGTGAGTACAGAATTCGGCTTATAAGTCAGCTCTGCGGCTCAAAATTATCTCTTCATAGCAAAATATTCAGATGAAATACGCATTCTTACGAACAAACTTGGCATTGGCCATCATTGGTTTAATTCTTGGCTTGGCTGGTGGATTCAAACTAGCCAACTGGCAATATCGCCATCGTGCCGGACAGTCCTTGCAGAATTCTGTTGCCCAGGCTGCGGGAAGATTGCCCGGTGGCGAAGGCGGCAAAAATATGACGCCGCAGCAGCGCGAGCAAATGTTCAATGAAATCAAGGCGATCATTGATAAAGCCAAAGCCAGTCCGAACGATGTTGAAGCCCAGCTTGAAGCCGCCGATCAGTTCATTCAAATCAGTCAACCGGACGAAGCGTTGGAATTCCTGGAACAGGCCAAAAAAGCCAATCCGAATGATGCGCGCACAATGCATGGCTTTGCGCTGTTTTATTCGATGAAAAATCAGTTTGAAGAAGCGGCACAATCAGCCAAACGTTCGCTGGAGCTGAACCCTGCCAATACCCGCGTGCAAATGCTGCTGTTTACAATCTATCTGGAATCCAAAACTCACCTGGACGAAGCCGATAAGATTATTTCCGGTCTGGAAGCGCGTGGAGAACTCGATCCGCAAATCATCACCCGAGCGCGCGAAGATTTGAACACGGCGAAAACTGGGATAGGCAGCGGGTCGAAAAGCTCGCTCGACCACGGCCCTAAAGACCCTAAGTAAGGACGGAGGCGGGAATTGGGATTCATTTTACGCTGCGTTCTGATCCTTCTGGTTTTCAGCTTTGTGGTCTATGTGCTGAAGGCCATTGTCCGGTTGAGCGCTCATTTGCGGACGACAGTCAAAGATGTCAAATCCATGCGCGAGCAGGTCAGCGGAGCTCCGGCCAAGAGCGCTGAAATGGTTCGCTGCATTGCCTGCGGTTCATTCGTCGCATCGCGCGAAGCCCTGACGGTTTCGTCTCGTAGCTCAGCCCAGACTTTCTGTTCGCACGAATGCCTTGCCGCTCACGCGAAAAGCGTTTAACTCATTCAAAACAAACCAAAAACGCGCCTTCCTTTTTCTCAATAAACCAAGCCATAGCCGCAAACTTTCCTGCCTGAAATTTTGACATGCCTTCGCCAATCCGTATGATGCCAACCACTCGGCTGGTTCAGCGAAATCCGTAACTCGAAATCCGACAACCGTCCGATGCAAATTGGGCGAAAGGGAAATTCAACATGAATGCTGGGAATGTCGAATACGGCGAAATCGAAATTGGCTTGCACCGGACGCAGCCTGAAGCCATTGAAGTCGAATTGCGCGTCAACAATCCAAAGGATCAAGGGGAGAAGTCACCCGCTCGCGGAAAGATCAGCATCACGCCCGAAAAGTTGCTCGAAGAACTCTTTGGTTTACAGAATGATCTGGATGAATACGGTAAGAAGCTGACAAAATATGTTTTTGAAAGCGATGAAATCGGTCAGCAGTTTGGCGAAACAAAGGCGGCATTTGAAATCCGAGGAATGGCGATCAGGCTGCGAATTCAGATCAGCCACAGCTTGCCAGAACTCCATGGCATTAGTTGGGAGTTGATGCGCGATCCGAAAACCAACGGTACCATGGCGACATCGGAGCGAATCGTCTTTTCCCGTTTCATCCTCAGCCAGGATTGGCGCGTCATCAAACTTCGACGAAAAGCGGAATTAAAAGCCTTGATTGCCGTTGCTTCGCCGTCCGATTTGGCTGAATCCAATCTGGCGGATGTGGATATTGAAGGAGAAATTGCTCGTGCCCGCGAAGCGCTTGCCGGAATTCAGGCGACGATAATTGGCAATGACCGGCCATTAACCCTCAATCGTTTGATAGACGCGATCCGGCAAGGGGCGGACATTCTTTATTTGATTTGCAACGGAGAAATTGCCCGAAGAACTGGGCCATGTCTTTTGATGCAGCAAGAAGAACTGGGCCATGTCTTTTGATGCAGCAAGAGGATGGGAAGACCGCCAGGGTTGCGGCTAATGACGTGGCTCAGAGAATTAACGAATTGATGGAAGTCCCACGTTTGATTGTGCTGGCTTCCTGCGAAAGCGCTGGCAAAGAATACGGAGACCGTGGGCAGTCTGCGCAAATCGCCTTGGCTCCACGACTTGCTGAAGCTGGCGTTCCAGCCGTTATCGCGATGCAGGGCAAAATCAGCATGGAAACCGTCAAGCAGACAATGCCGGTTTTCTTCACGGAAATGCTGAAAGATGGCCAGATTGACCGCGCGATGGCCGTTGCGCGTGGAATGGTTCGGGAGCGATTTGACGCTTGGATTCCAGCTTTGTTTCTACGGTTGAAAAGCGGGCGCATCTGGTATGAGCCTGGATTTGCGGGCGGTAGAAAAGAAGAGTTTCAGAAGTGGAGTTCGATTTGTAACCGAGTTCAAAAAGGGCAATTCATTCCGATCCTGGGGCCAGAACTCGGCGAAGATATGTTCGGTGGCACGCGTGAACTGGCCAGCGAACTTGCTAAAAAGCATGCCTTTCCGCTGGCAACACACGACCGCATAGATTTAGCCAAAGTCACACAGTTCATCAGCGCCAGCCAGGATCGGGACTTTGCGCAGGAAAAAGTCCAAGACCAATTCCTGCTGCAGCTTTCAAAGCGACTTGAGCAAAACAGTAACGGCAATCCGAAACGGACGCTCCGTGAATTCCTCGATCTTGCCCTGGAACATTGCCGAGCAGACGAAAATCACCCTTACCGCATACTGTCGGAGCTTCCCGCCAAGATATATCTGAACGCCAGCCACGAAACATTGCTCTACCGCTCGTTGATGGCAGCAGGGAAAAAGCCCGAAGCCGTCTCTTGTTCGTGGCGCGGCGAAGAAAAAGTTCCCCAACAGCCAAAACCCAAAACCGAGTCGCCCGAATCGGAAACTCCATGGGCCTATCACATCTTTGGTTTATTCGGGAAACCTGACACGATGGTGCTGACTGAAGATGATTTCTTTGATTACTTGATCGCCACTTCGCGGCTTAATTTGTTATTGAAAGAGTTGGTCGGGCGGCTAATGCAAAGCTCGCTGTTGTTTCTAGGGTTCCGGCTGGATGATTGGCGGTTTCGCGTGCTGTTCCGAATGATCGTCACTCAGCAAGGAATCGAAACGATGAAAGCACTCTCGCACGTCGGCGTGCAGGTCAACCCAGACGAAAATAGCTTGGCCGATGTCGAACGGACAATGAAATACATGGAAAGTTACTTTCAGGAAGGCAAAAGCGGTGCGCCGAACATTTCGATTTACTGGGGAACGGCAGCAGACTTCTTGAAAGAGTTAGGCAAACGTTTGCTGGAAACGCGCACAGAAGAAACTGCGCCAGTGATACAGGAGGGCAACGATGATTGGCTCTAGCGTCAAAACGGATTTCGGATTCAATCCCTTTATCGGTCCCCACCCAATCGAAACTGGGCGCAAGATTTTCGGACGCGATCACGAGATTGACGACCTCTATTACCTGCTTAGTGCCGAACGCATCGTGATGTTGCATTCGCCATCGGGTGCGGGCAAAAGCTCGCTAATCCAGGCGGGATTGATTCCGCGCCTGACAGAACGCTTCGACGTGTGGGGACCAACGCGCGTCAATCTGCAGCCGTCTGCCAATCAATCAGCAACCCGAAATCGTTACATCCGCAGTGCTGTGCTAGGCTTTGAGCAGCAAATTCCCGCCGAACGCCGCCGTAGTGAAGAGCAACTTGCCTCAATGACACTGGCAGATTACGTGGCCAACCGCCCGCGCCGCCGTTCAGCGCCGCAAAACATCGTGCTGATCTTCGACCAGTTCGAGGAAATTCTGACCGCCGATCTGCTGGCGATTGACGCCAAACGGGAATTTTTCAAACAGTTGGGGGAACTGCTGCTCGATCCGCGCATCTGGGCGCTGTTTGGATTGCGCGAAGATTACCTGCCCGCGCTCGACCCGTATGCGGAGCAAGTGCCGACGCATTTGAAGAACTGGTTCCGCCTGGACCTGCTGCGCCGCGATGCCGCCCGCGAAGCGATTGTCAAAACGACTGCGGAAGGCGGTCGTCAGTTCGCCGATGATGAATCCGGCCAACCAGTCGTAGAAAAACTGGTGCGCGATCTGGCCACAATGAAAGTACAACAACCAGACGGCAAGTTCATCGAACAGGCCGGCCTGTACGTGGAGCCGCTGCAATTGCAGGTTGTCTGCCGACGCTTATGGGAACAAATAGCTAATGACAAACAGATTATTGAACTGGCTGATGTCAAAGATTCCGGTGACGTGACCAAAGCTCTTTCCAAATATTACGCCGACGAAGTCGCCAGGCTTGCCAATGGTGATGTGCGCGTCGAGCGCAAATTGCGCGAATGGGTTGGCGAGCGGTTGATTACGCCTGAAGGTATCCGTAGCCAAGTGCTGCGCGGCGCAGGCAAAAGCGAAGGTTTAGATAACGATTTGATTGCAAGCCTGGTCAACACGCATCTGGTGCGTGGCGAACAACGCGACAGCGCAACATGGTACGAACTGGCGCACGACCGATTGATCGAACCCGTACGCCACAACAACCGAGTCTGGTCCGATGCTCACCTTCATAAAGTGCAAAAGGATGCTACCGCGTGGGAGGCTCAGAGGCGACCGACATCTTTACTTTTACTCGGTGCAGACCTCACAGAGGCGAAACGTTGGGAGGCACAAAACGGCCTCTTGCTGACTCAGGTCGAGCGCGAATTCCTCGATGCATCATCTGCCAAACAGCGACAAACAGCGATGCGCCGACGCCTAGTATTGATTTTGATTGTTCTGTCTTTGGTAGCGTTAGCGGCAATAGGAATTGCCTCAGCGGCAGTTAGGAAAGCAGTTAAAGACGCCTATTCAGCAGGTGTAGCAAAAGCTGAGTCCATTGCCTCTAGCTTGATTGCGAAGGCAGAACAAGAGAAAGCCAGGATTGCTAAGCAGGAAGCAACGATTGCTAAGCAGGAAGCTGAGAGAGACAGAATGGTCGCCAAAGAGCAGACTCTATATGCTCTTCGGCAGAAGGAGGCGGCCGAAGCGGCCATTATGGAGGCGAAACGGCAGACGGAGCTAGCTAGTGGTAATGCCTACGTTGCGAGTATGAGTCTTGCCCATTCTGAGTTTGAAAGAGGAAACCATCAACGCGGATTCGATCTGCTTGAAGCCTATATTCCGACGACAAATGGCGCGCAGGATCAGAATGGTCTACGCAGCTTTTACTGGTATTACCTTTGGCATCAAAATTACTTAGATTACATACTGCCGGGGCACAGACTTTACGCAAGTTCCGTGGCGTTCTCACCAGATGGACTGACGCTGGTTAGTGCGGGCGGTGATGGCTCAGTAAAGCTGTGGGATGTAGTGAGCCGTAAGGAATTGATGACGCTGACCAAGCAAGACGCTCCGATCTTTTCCGTAGTGATCTCGCCGGATGGGCGGACGCTAGCTAGCGCAGGAGGAGATGCACTAGTAACGTTGTGGGACATGCAAAATCGCAAACAGATGGCTACTCTAACCGGACACGGAAATACGATCTTTTCTGTAACATTCTCACCAGATGGACGGACGCTAGCCAGCGCGAGTAATGACAAGTCGGTGAAGCTCTGGGATGTGCAAACCCACAAAGAGGTGGCCACTATTAGTCAGGGAGATTTTATTGATTCCTAGAAAAATTATACACACGATCGGACGAAGCAAGGAGCAAGTAGTCATGATTT
>CAZXHW010000065.1:0-7984 GCA_964639915.1 uncultured Heliomicrobium sp. | reverse complement strand
ACTGGTGATGAGTCGGTAAAGCTTTGGGATGTGCAGAGCCGAAAAATGCTGGCTATCCTTACCGGCCAAAGAGTTGTGAAGTTCTCGCCGGATGGGCGGACGCTGGCAAGCGCGAGTGGGGATAACTCAGTGAAGCTCTGGGACGTGCAAACCCACAAAGAACTGGCCACACTGACTGAGCATGGGAATATTGTTACGTCCGTGACATTTACGCCGGATGGGCGGACGCTAGCTAGCGGGAGTCTTGATGGATCCGTAAAGCTCTGGGATATGAAAAGTCACAAAGTGCTAACCACCCTGGCCGGGCAGCGCGGAGGTGTTATGTCCGTGACGATTTCATCCGACGGACGGACGTTGGCCAGCGCGAGCGATAATAGCTCAGTAAAACTTTGGGATTTGCAGAGGCACAAAGAGCCGACCATGACCGGCGGTAGCTTTACATCACTAGCATTCTCGCCAGACGGACGGACGCTTGCCAGCGGAAGCTATGACCTCAAATCGGTAAAGCTCTGGGATATACAAACACGCAAAGAACTCGATACTCTGACTGGACATATAGGTGCTGTCCTTTCCGTGACCTTCTCACCGGATGGGCGGACGCTCGCCAGCGCGAGTTTAGACAAGTCAGTGAAGCTGTGGGATGTACAAGGCCGCAAAGTACTGGCGACCTTGACTGGGCATAAGGCTACTATTTGGTCTACAGCATTCTCGCCGGATGGACGGACACTGGCTGGTGCTAGTTCAGACGGGTCAGTTAAACTCTGGGATATGCAAACTCGCCAAGAACTAGCTACTCTGACCGGACATGGGGATTCTGTAGGGGGGGTGGCATTCTCGCCTGATGGGCGGATGCTGGCTAGCTCGAGTTTAGACAGGTCAGTTAAGCTTTGGGACATACAAACACTTAAAGAACTGGCTACCCTAATCGAGCCTGTGAGAATCATCTCAGTGGCCTTCTCACCAGACGGGCGGACGTTGGCCATCGCAAGTGAAGACAAGTTGGTGAAGCTCTGGGATGTGCAAACCCGCAAAGAGCTGGCTGCCCTGACCGGCCATGTGGATATTATTGTGTCCCTTACATTCTCGCCGGACGGACGGACGTTAGCCAGTGGGAGTCTTGACAAGTTGATAAAGCTATGGGATGTACAAACCCGTAAAGAACTCGTCACCCTTACCGGCCACACTACACGGATTTCATCCGTAACCTTCTCGCCGGACGGCCGGATCTTAGCTTCTGCGGATCTTAATGAAGTGAAATTGTGGATTGGAGCTTCAGATCAAGATATTGAGGCCTTTCGGCCAAGGAAAACGCAATAAGCACGAAGTTAAATGTCCTCCCAAATCGGCGCTAACAACCAGCGAGTAGTTGCCGCAGGTGACAACTGCTTCCCGGTTGCAGTTGTGTCACTCGCGCCCGAAGCGCGACCAACTGAGGCTGAGCAAACTAAAAGAAGAAGGCACGCCGGTCGTACAGAAACCTCTGGCAAAAAAGGCAGGAAGTGGAACGATGATTGGCTCTAAATTGAAACTGGCAGTCGGAGCGAACTCGTTCGTCGGACCTCGGCCATTTGAAACCGGGCGCAAAATCTTCGGGCGTGACCGGGAGATTGACCACCTGTATTACCTGCTCAGCGTCGAACGCATTGTCCCGTTGCGTTCGACGTCAGGCGCTGGCAAAAGCTCTTAGCTTTTTAGGTTAATTTGATGCCAGTCCCAGGCAGTGTGGAGGATCGTGGCTAGGTCGGGGTATCGTGGTTGCCAGCCTAAAATCGCTTTTGCTTTGGCGGCGTTCGCAATCAGCCGCGAAGGGTCGCCGGGGCGAGCGGGTTCGATTTTCACTTCTATCGGCAAGCCAGTCACTTGCCGAGTAGTTTCGACGACTTCCATCACAGAATAACCCTGTCCGTTGCCGAGGTTGATGCATTCAGAGGCTTGGCCGGAGCGCAGATGCTTCAGCGCCAGTATGTGCGCCTGGCCCAGGTCGGCGACGTGGATGTAATCGCGGATCGCAGTGCCGTCCGGCGTAGGGTAATCGCCTCCGAACACGGTCACGTACGGCAGTTTGCCTGCGGCGGCGGAAAGTACGTTTGGGATGATATGCGTTTCCGGTTCGTGATGCTCGCCGCGAGTGGGAATGGCTCCGGCGGCGTTAAAATAGCGCAGCGCGACGAACTTCAGCCCGTAGGCTTGGTCGTACGCCGACAGAATCTTTTCCAGAAATAGCTTCGACCAGCCATAAGGGTTCGTCGGCTGTTGCGGATGCAGTTCATCAATTGGAATCCGCACCGGCTCGCCGTACGTCGCGCAGGTAGAAGAAAACACGAATTGCCGCACGCCAGATTCCAGCAGCGAATCGAGCAAAGCGACGGCTTGTTCTACGTTGTTTTCAAAATAGAGTTTGGGTTTGGCGACCGATTCGCCTACGTACGCCAGCGCGGCGAAGTGGATGCAGGCTTCAATGTTGTGCTCTTGGCAGATGCGTTTGACCAAGTCTCGGTCGCCGATGCGGCCTTCGTAAAAGGGAATGCTGGCATCCACCGCTTCTCGATGCCCGCGAAAGAGATTGTCCAGCACTACGACTTGTTCGTCTTGTTCGCGCAACAGTTCGACTGTGACGCTGCCAATGTAACCCGCTCCGCCTGTGACCAGAATTGCCATTCGTTCTCCAAGACCAAATATCTTCGCCGCATGGCGGCGGTTGAGTTTAGCCGTGGGTTTCCAACCCACGGAAGGCCAATATAAAGATTATTGCGTCGCTTCCAGCGACGCCTGAATTCAAGCGTCGCTGGCGCGACGCGGATTATTTTCTGCACGTTCCCGGCGTTGAAAACGCCGGGCTAAATTCAGTCGCCGCGATGCGGCGGAAAAAGCCGTTCATCATTATTTGTATTGCCAACAACTTATTGCCAATCAGAATGAAGCCATCGGAACGTTTTGGCTTGATTGAATTACACAACGCCTTTGACGGATTCGATGATCTGCTCCTCAGAAATCAATACCAGATTTGCTGCTGCCGCCAGCGGCACATACGAATCAACCGCGCGAACCGAATTCAATCTGCCTTCAAAGCCGTTTTCAGCTAGCGCGGCAATGATCGCTTCGGCGATGCCTCCGCCGGTGGCGCGGCATTCGTCGGCCACAATGACGCGACCGCATTCGTCGGCGTGGCGTTTGACGGCTTCTATTGGCAAGGGATTCAGCCAGCGCAAATCCAGCACGCGAGCGTTGATGCCGTGATCGTCTTTCAGCTTTTTCGCTGCTCGTAAACTCAACCGCAAACCGTTCGCATAACTGATAATCAGCGCGTCAGTGGCTTCGGAGTTGTAAACACCGACTTCGCCGGGCAGCAGCATCGAAGCTTCGCCGCTTGGCGCGGGGTAATCGCTCAGCCACAGGCCATCCCCATCGGCGTACAAATCTTTTTCGTGATAAAGCGCGATGGGTTCCAGGAAAACGGCGACGCGGCCACAGGCTTTTGCCGTGGCCACCAGGCCGCGCAGCATTCTGGCGGCGTCGTCTCCGCGAGAAGGCGTGGCCAGCAGCAAGCCCGGAATGTCTCGCAAAGCGCCAATGGAATTGTCGTTGTGGAAATGTCCACCGAAGCCTTTTTGATACGCCAGGCCTTGCACCCGAACAACCATCGGGTTGGCAAATTTTCCAGACGAAAAGAATTGCAGCGAACAGGCTTCACCGCGAATTTGATCCAGCGCGTTGTGCAGATACGCCAGATATTGAATTTCAGGAATCGGCATCAAGCCGATCATCCCCGCGCCTTGGGCAGTGCCCAGAATCGTGGATTCATCCAGCAGCGTGTCGAAACAGCGCCCGATGCCGAACTTCTTTTGCAGTCCGGCTGTGACGTAATACACGCCGCCTTTTTTGCCCACGTCTTCGCCAAACGCCAGGACTTCGGGAAAACGCAACATTTCATCCGCCAGTGCAGAGTTGATATGCGCGCCCATCGTTCGTTTGGTCAGCGTCGTGGTTTGCTCCGGCAAAGCGTTGTCGAACAATTTGGCGCGGGCTTCGGCGGAAGCCTGGGTTGAAGCCGTCGCTCGAATTGCCGATTCATCGTATGGCGCAAGCGGCGCGATGACTTCGGCGGCAGTTGTCAGTTTCGGGCGGCAAATGGCTTCTTCCATTGCTTCGTCAATGCGGGATTGCACGTCGGCGACAATAGCTTGAAGTTCGGCTGGCGACGCTGCGCCGGTTTCGATCAACCGCCGAGCGTTTATCAGCAGCGGGTCTTTGGCTTCTTCGGCTTCAATATCCGCCAGGGTTCGATACGTCGTTTCGACGTCGGTTCCGGCGTGTCCCCACAATCGAGCTGTGTGCAAATGCAGGAAAACCGGTTGGCGAAGTTGGCGGCAAGTCGTGACGGCTTCGTTGACGGTGTCGAAAACTTCGTCCAGTTCGCCTTTGGCTTCGAAGTAGTGCAGGTGCGGCTGATTGCAGAACGAATCGTGAATCCAGTTGTTCGGCGTCGAAACGGAAATGCCTATGCCATTGTCTTCGCACAGGAAAATCACAGGAGCCGCGCCGCCTCTGCGAATGGCATAACGTGCGGAGTTGATGCCTGCCAGCGCTGTTGCGTGGTTGGCCGAAGCGTCTCCGAAGGAACAAAGCACAATGGAATCATCGCTCAGGTCTTCCGCCTTGCCAGTTCGACGCGCGGTTCGCAGCGAAAACGCCAGTCCGGCGGCTTTGGGCACGTGCGAAGCAATGGTGCTGGTTTGCGGCGGAACCCACATTGCGCGGCTGCCCCAGACTTTGTGGCGGCCTTCGGAAATCGGGTCGTCTTTGGACGCGCAGAACGACAGCAGCGTGTCGAAAATCACATCAATGTTTGCTTTGCGTGAACGCGCAGCCATCAATGCACCTGAGCGGTAATGCAGAAAGCAGGGATCGTCCAGACGAAGTGCTGCGCCGACTACAGCATTGTTTTCATGACCTGCACTGCCGATGGTGTAAAAACCTTCGTTGCGTTTTTTCAGCTCGCGGGCTGCGACATCCAGCAAGCGGCTGATGACTTGATCTTCGAAAATTTCCAGCGCGTACTGGGCAGTCAGGTTGCTGCCAGCGCTCAATGTGTCTGTTGAAGAAAGACGGTTGGCGCTGGCTTTTGCCGTCGCCAGATAGTCATTGAATCTGTTTTGAACGATTTCAACACGAGTCAAAGGGGTAGCCATAAATATGATTCCAGTTAATCAGTTCGCGGGAAGCGCGAAGCCTGAATGTTGGCAGAGATGTTGTCAAGGCCATCTTTGAAGCTTGTCCGTCACAATGGCTGGATATTTTTTCAGATGATTTGAATCGGCAGTTCACGACGAACGGGCAATGAAGGAATTTTGGCTGACAGCATCAGGCAGTCCGTTTGGCCATCCCAGCAGCGTGTTAAGATACACGCGAAATTCCAAGCATTTTACGAAATCAAAAATCTATTTCAGGAGCTCTTCGTGAACAAAAAAATCTTCACGCCTGTGTCGTTTTTGCTGATGGCGGTGACTGTTTGCCTGGTCGCCATCTGCTTTCAACTTACGTGTTCTGCCAATGCTGCTGACCAGTCTTATCTGCTGGTTTTGAACAAAGCCGAAAACACCCTGGCCATAATTGATCCGCAGGATTACAAAATCATCGCCAAAATCCCTACCGGCGAAGGGCCGCACGAAGTCATTGCCTCCACCGACGGCAAGCTGGCTTTTGTTGCCAACTATGGCACGCAGCAAGTGCTTGGAAGTTCATTGTCGGTGATTGATCTGGCGGCGAAAAAAGAGCTTCGCCGTGTTGATCTTGGCGCGCTGAAGCGGCCACACGGCATTATCGAAGTTGCTGGCAAAATTTACTTCACCTGTGAAGTCAATCGTCTGATCGCGCGGTACGACCCAACAGCGGACAAGGTGGATTGGGTGATGGGGACGGGGCAAGACGCGACGCATATGCTGGTGGCGACTGCTGACGCCAAACGAATTTATACGGCCAACATTCGGTCAAATACGGTGACGGTTTTTGACTCCACTACGCCGCCGATGAAGGTCATTCAGATTCCTGTCGGCAATCAGCCGGAAGGCATTGACCTTGCGCCAGATGGAAAAGAATTGTGGGTTGGGCAAAACACCGAAGGCAAAATCACGATCATTGATACTGCAACCAACAAAGTGAAAGAGAGCATTCAAACCGGCGGAGTTCCGATTCGCGTTAAGTTCACTCCGGACGGCAAACGAGTCCTGGTATCCAGCGCGGAAAGCGGAGAATTGATTGTGCTGGATGCTGCCACACGGAAAGAGATCAAAAGAATTGCTGTTGGTGAAACGCCCGTTGGCATCTTGATCACGCCTGATGGCCAACGCGCTTTTGTCGCGACGATGCAAACCGGTCAGGTGACGGCGGTGAATCTGGCTGATCTGACTGTTATCAAGAAGATCGAACCTGGCAAGGGACCGGACGGGCTGGCTTGGGCCGGAAAGTAAGAGCTTCAGTGATCGAATCCGCACGGATGAGGCAATAAATGTTTGCAGAATTTGTCGAGGTGACAATATGAAGCGAGGCTTCTTTTTAAGTTTAATTCTGATGACAGTGCTGGCTGGGCCTTCTATCCAAGCACAAAAAATGGATGACGCGTTGACGGGGGTTGGTGGCGGCTGGTCAGGAAGCGGAAAATTTTTTGGCATGGACGCCACAGCGCAAGCGAAATGGGAACAGGTGTTAGGCGGGAAATTTCTGCGCTTGCATATCAGCTACGAAATGAAAACGCCCGATGGCAAAGCGCAGCAGTTTGAAGGCATTGGCTATTATCAAAGCAAAGGCGAAGGCAAATACGAAGGCCGCTGGTTGGATTCACAAGGGAATTCGTATCCCATCACAGCTACATTTGAAAATAGCACCTTGACCTCACTGTGGGGCGACGCCGGAAAGTCCGAAGGTAAATCAACGTATCGAATCAACTCTGTCGAAAAGACGTTGGAAGTGGTTGATGCGACGAAACAGAAAGATGGGAATTGGAAAGAATTTTCCCGCTTCAGGCTGACGATGAATCGTTAGCAGGATAATTCCAAATGGAAAGGAAAAGAGGCTTTGCAGCAAATCAGTCTGCAAGCCTCTTTTCCTTATTAACGGAGAGTGGATTTTGCGTTCCCTAGTTCTTTTTGGCGGGTGTTGGAGTTGGAGACGGCGATGGGGGAGCCTTTATGACTTCAAAGCCAGCCGCTTCCCAAGCGTTCATTCCGCCAAGCAAAGCACCTGCATCCTTATATTCGTTATGTTGTTCCAGTAAGTACGCCGCACGGGCGCTGGTGTGTTCGGATGGTCAGGTACAGTACGCGATGATACGTTTGTTTTTAGGAAGGCCGCTGAAATCGCCAGCCTCAATTTTGCTCAACCCGTAATCCAGCGCACCTTTGATGTGCGAAATTTTGTATGCCTCAGGGCCGCGGACATCCACAATGACGCCTTTGCCTTCGGCAACCAGTTGTTTGGCTTCTTGCGGGCCGATTCGAGGCATTTTGTCTTCAGGGTTTTGAGTCGGTGCGGGCACAGGTGCCGTCGCCGTATTTGGCGTAGCAACTGCGGTCGAAGCTTTTTGCGATGTGGATACTGCTAAGTGTGAGCAAGCCAACGCCAGACATGAGCTTGCCAAAATCAGCACTCCACGACTGATAACGGAAAGTATTTTCATAACTTCATCTCACTTATATTTTGAGGTTGTTGATCAAAGCTCGCGGAAGCTTAACCATTGAAAACGATTGAAGTTTACACGATCAGGCCGAAGTCTCACAATTGCCGCAGCCAATTTTGAGGCTTGAACTTTCTTTAGGGGTCGGCCAAGATGAACGCTTGATGAAAATTTGCGTTGAAACTGTTTTATTGATGAAGTTTTACTGCCGAAATTATTTACTCTTGGCCCTCTGCATTGCTGCCAGCTTTCTTTTTGCTTGTAGCGCAAAACCTGTCCCCCAAAAGCAGGTTGCCCCTTCTCCTACACCAACTC
>CAZXHW010000064.1:0-15975 GCA_964639915.1 uncultured Heliomicrobium sp. | reverse complement strand
GCCCAGCCCCAATTTTGCGCCGTATTCATTGATCGCAGAAACATTTGGGATGACGGATGCCAAACATCCATATGTCTACCTTTCCGATGGCGGACATTTTGAAAACCTGGGCTTGTATGAAATGGTGCGGCGGCGATGCCATTTCATCGTCCTGAGCGATGCCAGTGCAGACGGCGATTCCAGCTTCGAAGATCTGGGCGGGGCGATGCGAAAAATTCAAATTGATATGGGCATACCGATCAAGTTCGAGGAAGGAATAAAAATCTGTCCTCGGATCAAATCCGAATTGCTGTTCACCAAAGACGGCCAGGAGAGCGAGGGCGCTTATTATGCTGTAGCGCGAATTCGTTATTCTGCGATTGACGGTGAAGGATTAACTCTTAAGGAACAAGATAAAATGGACGGTTGGCTGCTTTACATCAAGCCGACGGTTTATGGCTGCGAGCCGCCCGACGTGCTCAACTATGCCAAAGCCAATCTGACTTTTCCCCACGAAACCACTGGCGATCAGATGTACAGCGAATCGCAGTTTGAAAGCTACCGTGCGCTTGGCGAACACGCGGTCAAAACCATCGTGGCAAAGAAGAAGATCGAGAGTTTGGAAGGTTTATTTAAAACATTCGAAGCCAGCGAAACCCTGTCCAGTAATGAATCCTTACCATGCATTCCAGGGGATGCAGGGTAAGCCGCGGTAGCAATGCGGTTTTAGCAACAAAAGGCTGTAGAGGAAGATAGCCCTTATCTTCCTCTACAGCCTTTTGTTGCTACCTGTCGAATAGGAACTGAACCTGAAAGTTTTTAATTTTTCGACGCTTTAGGTTTTGAATCAGGGGAGTTGGCGTTGTAGTATCAATCGCCGTCGGGAACTCAGCTAAAAGAATCTTCTCGGTGACATAATTGAAAAGTAACATCAGCCGATCTTGGTTAGCCGGATTATTTCAGCCTCCATTTCACCTGGCAATCAAGAATAAGTTGCCCAGTAACACTTGTTCCCCGATTGATCGTCCTCATCACTCGGCATCGGAGTTGACCAGACGGGCACATAGTTCTGGCCAATTTACCGAATCTAAACACTGTTGATCAGCCTTCTCAGCAAAGGGCTCCACGTTCTGTGATTTTTTTGGCAGAAGACAGCTTCAGCAAATTTTCTTCCTGATCCGGTGAATGGGCTGGGATTTTCCAGACCGGCACGACCGTGATCGCCATAGGGACGACTCTGATGAAACAAACCAATGTCCTTTTACTGGATTTACAACCTTCGTCGGAAATGAGCGCTGCATTACACTGCGTTTTGAAATCAGCCCCTCTCACGAATCTTCAATTCCAACAGGCTGCTATTAAAACCAACGACCTAAATGGAGGTGTGCTTGGCGAGCTTGTGGCAAGAATCAAACCCGCTGTTATCTTTCTGGTTTCACCGCTGAGCGTTTTGGAGCATGTCAAATCGCTGTTTCAATCGCTACATCATCAACCGCCGACGCCACCAGTCGTAGTAGTTTCCGATTCAGAAGCGCCGGACGAAATGATTGAGGCCATCAAGCTTGGCGCGGAGGATTTCATCACTCCGCCATTCAAGCCGATCAACATTTTTCCACGCCTCTGGCGACTGCTGGAACAAACCGTTCGCGGCGAAACGCTGAGGCCACGCACACTAAATAGTTGTCCCGAACTGAAACATCTGATCGGAGAAAGCGAAGCCTTCTTGCAAGCAGTTGGCAAAATTCCGCTCGTGGCCAAATGCGACGCGACAGTATTAATTTCCGGCGAGACTGGGACGGGCAAAGAAGTGTGCGCGCGCGCGATTCATCATCTCAGCCCGCGCGCCGGCAAAAGCATGGTCGCAATCAACTGCGGCTCCATACCGATTGATCTGGTTGAAAGCGAACTGTTCGGCCATCAGCGCGGCGCATTCACTGGCGCAACTACCTCTAAACTTGGGCTGATCGAAGAAGCCGAAGGCGGCACGGTTTTCCTTGACGAACTGGACAGTTTGCCGTTGCTGGCTCAGGTCAAGCTGCTGCGTTTTCTGCAGGAAAAAGAATACAGATCGGTTGGTTCGACAAAAACGCGAACTGCTGATGTGCGCGTCATCGCCGCCACCAACGTCAATATTGAAAACGCCGTGCGTGCTGGAAAAATTCGGCAAGACCTGTATTACCGGCTCAATATGATTCCAATCGCCTTACCGCCCTTACGTGAACGCCGCGAAGACATTCCACTGCTCGCCGCCAATTTTCTAAACCAGTTCGCCCAGCGATATGGCCAACAGGTCACTGGTTTCTCACCAGAAGCGCTGATCAAACTTTGCGCTTATGACTGGCCGGGAAATGTGCGCGAACTGGAAAGCGTGGTCGGACGCGCTGTCACGTTTGCCGAATCGCCTGTTCTCAACAGCCAGGACGTATCGCTCCCCAATCCCATTCCGAAATCTTTCCAGGAAATGAAGGATGAGATGGTCAAACAATTCGAGCGCACTTACATACAAAGCTTGCTGATTGTTTTCGGCGGCAACATTACCAAGGCAGCTGAAGCAGCACAGAAAAACCGTCGTGCGTTCTTTGAGCTAATACGTAAGCTTGGAATTAACCCTGACAGATTCCGAGGGAAGGAAGAAGCATAGGGTTTGCGCTAGGACATTATTATCCAAGCACTAAATAACCCAGACGCCAGCATTTGCCCCTATTACTAAATATCAGACAGGACAAAATAATCCTGATGAGCCTAGCAGCGAGAAGAGAAATTAAGGACTTATCGCGCCCTTACAACTCGCGTTAGCTGGCACAGTGGTTGCTCAGGACAGTTACGTAATGACCGGAAAAGCCAATGACGAAAGGCAATGGAAATCTAGTCATCTGCATTCTGAAACTGGGACTCAGCCGTCTAAACCGAAACAGCCAGACAGCAATCCCAAAACATCAACCGAATTTGAAAAAGGAGATTCAATTATGGCAGGACAACCTCAATTGGGCGGAAGTAATGTCTTCATCGGAATTAACTGCACACCCGTGAACGTTGTAGACACCAACGGTACTCCCTCGAACCTGATCATCCAAACAACCGATCCATTCGATGTCTGGATGTCCTTCGATCTTCAGGGCACTTTTGCCCAGTGGATCGCTTCACTCGCCGTGCCTTATACGATCAGCTACTTCTTTGAAGGCGTAGGCGGAGCGCCCGACGGCGTATTGGCGACCGTGAATAGCAATGCGATTCCGGGTCAAGTCAATTACGGTCAGGCAGAGACGAAGGCGACAGTTCCAGCCGGAACTTTACCTCCGGGACTCTATAACCTTTCGACCGTTGTCAGCTTCGGTGGTGCTCCACCAATGACTGCATTCGATGGCGGGCCGATGATCCAGGTCTTCTAAAGACCAATTTGGCTGATCATTTAGAGCATTCGGATTCCGGCATTGAGGAGGTTTGATGTATCTATACCTGCCTCAATGCCGGGTTTTATTAATACACACTCCAAAAGGAAAAGTTATGGCTGGTGACGAAAAAAAGACTCTAAGCGAAAGGTCGGCTGATCATGACGACCTGACTTGTATTCGAGGCCTCAATCCAAAGATTGCCAATCGTCTATACAACGTCGGCATTCTCACATTCGCTAAGCTTGCTGCAATGTCTCCGGAAGACGTCATCTCTCGTATAGGTCCTTCAGGAGGTGTCTCAGTTGAAACAATTACTAAAAGAGATTGGATAGGACAAGCGGCTTCACTTTCAGAAGCAAAGAACAAATCGCTTCGAAGCGAGGCAACAGCCCTGCAAGCCGTCAGTTATGTCATTGAGCTTTTTGTTGACGAGAAAAAACAGGTGCAAAAAACGCGAATTTACCACGTCCAAAGCAATGAAGATGAAGATTGGCAAAATTGGGAAGAATCCAGGTTATTGACGTTCTTTCGTAAGCGCCCCGAGCTAGCGTTGCCAAAGAGTTCGGTTCCAACTTCATCACAAGAAGTCGAGACGAATGCCATAATTCCCAGAGTACAACTCTCTAAAGCTGATAAACACGTTGGCTCCCTGGACTCCATCTCAAAAACCAGGATAGCGTCTAAAACGCACAAAGAGGCAATTAATCCTTCGCCGCCCCACTCGCCAACAGAGAAATCATCCGCCAATCCAAGTTTGACGGGATTAGAAATAATCCTCGCAAATGAAAAGTTCCCATCTCAGATCATTAGCAGCAATAGACCGTTTAAGCTACGGTTGGTTATGGATCTTTCCGGTTCGGCCGCCCTTCAACCTGACCACATAAATTACAATGCACTTGTCAGCGCACAAAACCTACATGACCGGCGCAACCAGATCATTGGTCAAAGTAATGGCGTATTTAAGCCGACGGAGCAGACCACCCTTAACTTAGAAGGGAGGCCTATTTCTCCAGGCATCTACCGTTTATCAGCTTTGGTGACACTGACTGATACAACTCTCGGAGTCACAAATCAACAACCGTTAAGAGCCAGCTTGTCGGGGAAAGTGCTTGAAGTCTATTGAACTCGACAGCCGTATCTACGGCCACTGCACACGACTTCCTGTCTTTTTCACCAGACAATCCGTCGAGATCTCAGTTCTGGTAATCACTAGGCCAAAGTTCCTTCGGAAATTCGTCTATGTCACCGGAAGACGGGTCTGATTGTTGGACATTCAATCCGCCCATTTGGATTTGGGTGAATTGGCTGCAGTGACGAGCAAATTGAATATGAGTGCCGCCGACGCAGGAATCATGCAGCATGTGCGCAACAGCAAAGACAGCGCCCGATCCCTGTTGTCGAGCCGTATCAATCAACTCTTTCAGTTTTTCTTCGAGAATAGAATTCATTGGTCCCTCCAATAACCGGAGCGGGGTCACCGGAAACTTGAATATAGTTTTCGATCAAACGAACGAGTAGCAACGGGGATGTAAGCAGGCGAGAAAATTTCAGTCTAATTCGCTACGCAATCCGCCTAGCGAAGGTTTGCCGACGACCATCATCGTTATTCACAAACGATTACCGTAGATTTCAGTCTTGGGGATTGACTGAACCACTGATCGGCTTGCGCGTGGTTTCGCCAGTATGAAGCACAGGAAGACCTTCATCAACTTCGCCGTGCGGGCGTGGGATGATGTGAGTCGAAATCACTTCGCCGACTTTGCGACCGGCGGCGGCACCGGCTTCGACGGCGGCTTTGACTGCGCCGACTTCGCCGCGCACGATGGCGGTCACCAAACCGGCGTCAACTTTTTCCCAGCCGACAAGTTTGACGTTCGCGGATTTGACCATTGCATCGGCGGCTTCAATCATTGCCACCAGACCGCGGCATTCAACCATTCCTAAAGCATCCATAACGACCTTCCTGAATTCAAGGGTTTGATTTTCTACCCGGAATTGTAGCCCAACCTTGGCGGTCTGGCCATTAGCGGCGACACGAAGACAAATTTGCCAGCCAGAAACCCGGCGTGCTACTAAAGCTGCGCTATGACCCCAACAACAATCGCTATGCTCGCATTGCTGATTTTTGCAGCCGCAGCTCTGTACTCGTCTGTTGGTCATGCCGGAGCATCCGGCTATCTGGCGGCAATGGCGCTGTTCGGTTTAGCGCCTGTTGTGATGCGGCCAACGGCGCTTCTGTTGAACATCCTTGTTGCTACGGTGGCGACGTTCAAATTCTATCGGGCAGGACATTTTGTCTGGCGTTTGTTTTGGCCTTTCGCGCTGGCTTCGGCTCCGTTCGCTTATCTGGGCGGCAAAACCAAGCTGCCGGATGTTTATTACAAATATCTGGTTGGAGCGGTGCTGCTTTATTCGGCGTACAGATTTCTTCGCAACCCTGACATTGGCGATGAAGCAACGCACAAAACGCCAGCGATCTGGCTGATGATTTTCTTTGGAGCCGTGCTTGGGTTGCTGTCCGGGCTGACGGGAGTAGGCGGAGGTATTTTTCTTTCGCCGATGATGTTGTTTATGGGCTGGGCCGCAACCCGCCAGGTTTCAGCGACCGCAGCAGCCTTCATCCTAGTCAATTCAATTTCAGGCTTTGTTGGGTTGATGTCGCATTCGCCAAACATCCCAACAGAAATTCCTTTTTTTGCGATTGCGGCTTTAATCGGCGGCTTGCTCGGCGCTGAATACGGCAGCCGTCGAATTGCCGGAGCGAACTTGAAGCGATTGTTGGCTGCTGTGCTGATCGTTGCCGGAATCAAAATGATTCTGTCCTGACAAGCGGCTAATCCAGCAATGGAAATTTGACGATAAAGGTAGTCCCTTTTCCTTGCTGGCTTTGAGTTTCGATCTGGCCACCATGGGAATCCACAATCCATTTGACGATGGAAAGTCCCAGGCCGAATCCGGCTGCACTGCGGTCGCTGGTTTTGGCGGAGCGGCGAAAGAAACGTTCGAAGATGTGCGGGAGGTCTTCTGCCGGAATGCCTCTGCCGGTGTCTATGACTGTGATAATGGCTTGCTTGTTTTCAGCCTTCAAACTCAGTTTCACACTTCCACCCTGATCCGTGTATTTGATGGCGTTATCCAGCAAGTTCAGCAGTAACTGTTTGATGCGCTGCAAATCGGCATTTATGGTCAAGTTGGTGTTTGGCGATTCGTATGTCAGCGTTTGATCCCGCTGTTGCGCCAATGGAGAAATGTAGTCCACCATTTGCTGGCAGAGCTTATCCAGATCCACGACTTCACAGCGCAATTCAACCCGGCCAGAATCTGCCCGCGCCAGCATCAGCAAATCTTCGATCAAGCGCGTCAGTCGAACAATCTCTTCCAGATTGGAGCTGAGCACGCGCTGATATTCTTCCGGTGGACGTTCGCGCCGAAGCGCAATTTCCATATCGCCGCGCATCACCGCCAGCGGAGTCCGCAATTCGTGCGAAGCGTCGGAAGTGAATTGTTTCTGCCGCTCAAACGCGGCTTGCAAACGGGAAATCATGTGATTGAACGTTGCTGCCAAGCGTCCAATTTCGTCCATTTTGGTCGAAACACCGACTGGCATCGGAACACGTTCCGTCAAATCCCCTTTGGCAATTTGTTCGGCAGCTTTGGTAATACGATCAACCGGGCTGAGCGCCTGATTGGCAAGCAACAACCCGCCGAAACTTCCCAGGAGCAGCGCCATAGGAATCGCAATTCCCAAGACCAGCAATGCACGGCGACGCGCACTTTCCAACGCGGCCAGCGATTGGCCAAGCCTGATGAAATAAGTTCCGTCACCGTCGTAATCCTTCACTCGCCGCGTCGCCACGCGCAGCGATTCGCCGGATGCAAGCCTGACGGATTTGAATATCGTCTTCCCGACTTCCAGCTTCATCAACTCATTGGTATCAACCGGCAAATGATCTTTTCGAGAAGCGATTTCCCCGTCAGTGATTTTCCCTTGCTCGTTGATGATTTGATAAACATGCGGCGCTAACGGCAACAAATCCCCTTGCGCTTCCGGATCCTGCAGCAATGGATGATCTGACAGGTCCACACCAGCGCCCGCCGCCATGCCGATTTCGATCTTTTCGAGTTGAAAAGCCAGCGCCCGGTCAATGGTCGTCAGCAGACTGCCCGACAAATAAAAGTAGATGGAAATCCCAAACAGCAGCAGGACCGCCGAAAGTATTGCCAGATAATAAATTGTAAGTTTGAGTCGAAGTGAAGGCATACGGGGCAGGTCGTTCGGTCAAATATGAAATGAGCGGCAAAATTTGGAGGCCAGGAAGCGGAGGCGCCCAGTCTCCAAATTTTGCCTCACATAGCAGCTACGCCTTGGATTCGGCAACCATTTGCGACTGGCCCATCGGAGTTTTGAACATATACCCAACGCCACGCACCGTGTGGATGAGTTTGGGTTCGTAGTGACGATCAACCTTGTTGCGCAGATAATTGATGTACACATCAATTACATTGGTCAACGTATCGAAGGTCTCTTCCCAAACTTTTTCCGACAACGTTTCGCGCGAAAGAATTTCGTCCGGATGCCGCATGAAAAATTCCAGCAACGAAAATTCCTTGTTGGTCAGTTGCACTTCGTTACCAGCGCGCGAAGCCCGACGATTGATCAGATTCAAGATCAAATCCCCGATTTGCAGCTTCGTGGTGTCTTCGGTATGTGTGCGCCGCAACAGAGCGCGAATGCGAGCCAGCAACTCGGAAAATGCAAAAGGCTTGGTGATGTAATCATCCGCGCCGGTATCCAACCCAGCGACTTTCATTTCCGTGCTGTCCTGTGCAGTCAGAATCAAAATCGGAATCGTCAATCCGTCTTCACGCAATTCGCGCATGACTTCCATTCCGTCACGCCCCGGCAACCCTAAATCAAGAAGGATCAAGTCGTGATTGCCGGTTTTGGCGGCTACGACTCCGGTTTCACCGTCGTAAGCCGTTTCAACCTGCATCCCCTCTTCTTCCAACCCACGTTTGATCAAATCAGCCATTTTCTGTTCGTCTTCGATCACTAAGACACGCATAACCATCATTTCTGCTCCTTGAAACACTTTTGAAATATGTCAGACCACCGATTCCGATGACTCAGCCACTCAGAACGCTGCTTGCGGCTTTCCGGCAATCAACCAGCAAATAGGAATTATAGGGCAGCATTGGGACAAATTGCTCAGGGCTGAGTTGTCAATGCGATGGTCTATTTCGTTTTAGTCGAGGGGATCGTTGGCTGTAATTTACACAAATTATCCAGTTCAGAGCAAGATATATTAAGCCGATGTCGGAGATTTGCGACGCCAGAGACTCATGTTTGCCGTCTAACCGAGGTCGCCAGCCAGCTCAGATAGTCAGTAGAACCCATTTCAACAGGCAATGCGATGATTTCCGGAGTTTGATAGGAGTGATTCTGCTTGATGGCATTTTCAAGCTCGGGGTAAGCCATAGAAGTTGTTTTTATGAGCAGTAACGCTTCGTTCGCCTGCTCGACTTTTCCTTGCCAGCGATAGACCGAAGTGATTTGCGGCACCACTTGCGCACAGGCCGCTAGCTCCGCTTCGACCAATATTCGAGCCAATCGCTCGCCATCAGCCAAGGTTTCGGTCGTTGTAATCACAACCAATGTGTTATTCATTGCCCGTTGCAGCCTGGATTTCTACATCTTCAGGTAAAGCAGAATCAGGCTGCTCCTCGAAGAACGCCTTGTAAAGCTCTTGCGCCCGCGCAAGTTCCGTTTCGGGCACGAGCAGCGTAATTTCCGAATACCCGCCCGGCAACAAAAGCGGCTCTAACCCGCCGAAGTTTACGCCTTGCAAAATCGAGCTAATGCCATTGTTTTCCAGTAGTTCGCCGACCTGTCCAGCTTCAATCGAGTTGGAAAAATGTGCTAGCGCAACCAAATTGACATCTTGCTTTTCGTTCATCGTCAAACCTCAAGCGAGCCATTCGCCATGAAACACGGCGCGAGCTTCGCCAGTTTGAATCACTGTATTGTTTTCCCGCCATTCGACAATCAATTCGCCAGCAGCAGTCATGACGTTGACCTTTCGTTCAGTCAATTCATTCAGCATGCTGGCCAGAGCGGCTCCGCAAGAACCGGTTCCGGAAGCCAGTGTTTCGCCACAGCCGCGCTCCCAGAACCGAACTTCGATCTCCTCACGATTCAGAACGCGAATGAATTCAACGTTGGTTCGATCCGGAAAAGCCGTGTGAACTTCAATTGCGGCTCCAAGCTGCCGCCAGTCCAATTGATCAAGATCATCAACAAAGATGCTGCAATGCGGATTTCCCATCGAAGTCGCTGTGATCTCTACAGTTTGGCCTAAAACTTCCAGCGGTTGCCGAATCACTTGATCCATCGGCGCAGGCAAATTGATCGGAATTTCGCTGCTCCGAAATCTCGGCGATCCCATTTCTGTTTCAAACACCAATCCGTTTCCACTGCGTTTAATGGGCTTAAGAGTTTTGATGCCCGCCCCGGTCGCAACTCGAACTTCAGGCTTGTCCCAGGTTTCAACCAGATACAGATAAGCGCCCACGCACCGAGTCCCGTTGCCGGAAATCGGCGTTTCTCCGCCATCGGCATTAAACAATCGAACTTCAAAATCCGCACCAGCCGCCTTAGGCTGATCAAGTAACAACTCCAATCCGTCTGCGCCAACGCCAAAATGCCTGTCGCAGATTTGTCGCGCGAAGCTTTCGTAATCGCCCGTTAGCGACCGCAAATCGCTTTCACGAGCAATCAGGAAGTCATTGCCCAGGGCCTGGAATTTGTGGAATCGCATCAGATTTCGAAATGCGTGAATTGTTTGAATTGCTGGAACCGCTCACGGATTTCTTGCGGCGTTAGCCGACGAAGGCGGTCACAACTGAATTCTTCGACGTTGTAAGACGCCATTGTTGAGCCGTAAATGATTGCGCGGCGGACGGTTGCGTCATCAATTTTGTCGGACTGCGCCAGATAGCCCATAAAGCCTCCGGCAAAACTGTCGCCAGCGCCGGTCGGATCGAAAACACTTTCCAGCGGGTAAGCCGGAATGGCGAAATAACTGTCTTTGGTGAAAAACGCCGCGCCGTATTCACCGCGTTTGACGACCAGCATTTTCGGCCCCCAACTGATGATTTTCCGCGCAGCTTTAATCAGGTTCGATTCCTGAGCCAGTTCGCGGGCCTCGGCGTCGTTAATGATCATCGCATCCACGACAGCGATGGTTTTCAGCAATTCTTCGCGCGCAATTTCAATCCACAAATTCATGGTGTCCATTGCGACGAACTTGCAATCCACCTGTTCGCGAACTTCGCGTTGCAGCGTCGGCTGGATGTTTCCTAAAAACAGAAACGGCGTTTTGCGCGCCGCTTCAGAAAGTTTCGGTTTGAAGTCAGCAAACACGTTGAGTTGTGTGTCCAGCGTTTTGGCCGTATTCAGATCGAAGCCATATTCGCCCACCCAGCGAAAAGTTTTGCCGCCGGGAATGCGTTCCAGGTTTGAAATGTTGATTTTGCGTTCGTGAAAAACGGCTTCGTCTTCAGGGGTGAAATCTTCGCCGATCACTGCGACGACGCCGACTTCTGTGAAGAATGATGCCGAAACTGAAAAGTGAAGGCCGGAACCGCCAAGGCTGCGGTCGCGTTCGCCGAATGGCGTTTTGATTGCGTCAATGGCTACGGAGCCGACAACTAACAACGGGCAACCAGAATTGCTGGGTGATGACATGGGTGAAATTTTATCCCTTCTTCTTATTTTGAAATTCGTCTAAACGTTTTTGCGCTTCCGCTTTGATTTTTTCGTCAGCGCCTTCTTTTGTGGCTTTTGTCCAATACTCGACGGCCTTTTCGGTGTCGCCGCCTCGCTGATGAACTTCGCCCATCAGGAAATACACTTCGTCAATCCGCCCAAAGTTTGGGTTGAGATCAATGATTTCCTGTAAACGGTCAATCACGCCTTTATTCAAGCGTGCAAGGCCGTCTTTGTCGCCCTTTTCAGGCTTGCGTTTATAAAAGTAAAACTTCGCTGCATCCAGGCTTTTGTAGGATTGTTTTTCCTGTTCAGGATCGCGCGGCGCGGCAACGGACCCGCGACTTGGCCCTTGCTGGAATGCCAGCGCCACAGAATTAGAACTGATGATCGTGCCTGCAATTACAAAGGCAAAAAACAACAAGGCAAAAAATTTTGATTGAGGTTTCATACTTCCTCCCCAGGTGAAAAATTTGGTCGGCAGAACCAATGAACGGCCAGTTGAAACCTGGCTTGCGTTAAATGGTTCCCTGCTATTCGCCGACGTATTTGCCAATAATCGCGCCCAGCTTCTTTTTCGTTTCAGCCGGAATTTCTCCGTGCGTCAGGATCGCGTGTTTCAATGCCGAACCGCACTTGCAATCACGCGGCATCGCGGCAAGTTTGCCGACGGATTGGCGGATGATTTTCTGCGCATTGACAGAGTTTTTGTTCAAATACTCGATGACCATTTCAACTGTTACTGCGTCGTGATCCGGATGCCAGCAATCGTAATCCGTCACCAACGCCATGGTCGCGTAACAAATCTCAGCTTCGCGCGCCAGTTTGGCTTCCTGCAAATTGGTCATGCCGATGACATCCATTCCCCAGCTTCGATACAACCGCGATTCAGCCAAGGTCGAAAACGCCGGACCTTCCATATTCAGGTACGTTCCGCCGCGATGCACTTTGACGCCAATGGCTTCGGTTTCATCGCCAAGCACTTGCCAGACAGCGCCGCAGACCGGGTGCGAAAACGTGATGTGGCCTACCAGCCCTTCGCCAAAGAACGTCGAAACTCGTCCGCGCGTCCGGTCAAAAAACTGATCCGGGATGACAATGTCTGTCGGCGCGTATTGTTCTTGCAGCGAGCCAACCGCCGATGCCGAAATGATGCGCTCCACGCCAAGCAGCTTCATCGCATAAATGTTCGCGCGGAAGTTCAGTTCTGTCGGCGTAATGCGGTGGCCGCGTCCGTGCCGGGCCAGAAAAGCCACGCGAACGCCGTCCAGCGTGCCAAGAATAAAGTTATCCGAAGGTTTGCCAAAAGGAGTTTCCACGCCGACCTCACGTACATCAGTCAGGCCTTCCATCTGATACAAACCGCTGCCGCCAATAATTCCAATTTGAGCTTTTTCCATTTTTTAGTGGTTGGGAGATAGGAGGCGGGGGATGGCGAAATTTCCATCCCCCAACTCCTGCCTCCAATCTCCTATTTGTTTGCGTTTGGATCAATTCCCTTCATTGTTCCACTCGGTCCACTGCCCAATCCGGGGATTTTGTTCGGATCGTAACCGGCGACTTTGACTGTGAAATCTGCTGGCACTTTGACAGGATATTTCAAGGTGGCGTCTTCAACGGCACGTTTCACTTTTTTGCCGGTTTCTTCCTGTTCGTATGAATCCGCAAGCATCGTGCTCAGGAAGATGTGGCGCGTGTGAACCTGTTCCTGCGGCTCTTGTGGAGTCGGGCTGGGAGTCGGCTGCGCGTTCGGATCTTGCGGCAGGGCGGGAGTAGGCGTCGGCTTTTTCTCTTTTGACGGGTCATAGATGCGCTTGTCATCCAATTTGACCAGATGATATCCGACTCGTGTCTTGACGACTTCGGGGCTGATCGCGCCTTTTTCCAGTGCGAATGCCGCTTTCACAAAGGGCTCATCAATAACTGGGCTGCCGTCAACTTTGCCTTCCTTGTCAAACCACGGCAACACGCCGCCTGTTTCTTTGGTGTTGTCTTCGTTGAATTCCTTGGCAACTTTCTCAAAATCTTCTCCGCCGCTGACACGGGTCAGCAAGGCTTGCGCTTTTTCTTTGATCTTGTCCATGTCAGCTTCAGGATGCTCCGAAACATAGCGTTTTTTCTCTTCGGCAGTCATCTTCAGCTTGTCTTCCAATGATTTTGAGTAGGCGTTGGCCAACAAGCTGGCTCTACCGATTTTGAGCTGAATCTTGAATCCGGGTTCTTTTTCAATTCCTGCTTCCCGTCCCTTTTGCGCGCGAAGCTGAATTTCCGCCCACTGATCGTGCATCATTTCCTTGTCGTTATCGCTCGGAGCTTGTTTGGCGTCACGCGTGATGAAAGTGAAGAAGGTGTCGAACTTCGCCTTGTTCGCATTCAAATACGCGTCCTTTTCCTCCTTCGTCAACGTGGTGTCAGGATTGCGCTTGGTGTATTCGGTAGCCAGCAGCCGATCCGTGGCGAAAGCAATTTCCTGCTTGAAGGAATCAGTTTTGTGCAAGCCTTCCGCTTCCGCAGCCTGAGCCAGCGCGTAAGGCGTTTTGAACTGGGCGATCAGTTGGTCGCGCGCGACCTTGCTTTGCGCAAGCTGGCGTTTTTGGGACTCAGACAATGTATCCACTAAATCCGAAAGTTCTTGGGCCGTAATTTCAACAAATTCACTCTTGGAGAAAAACGCGCAGGATTGCGTAGGCAAAGAACTGGCAATGAGCGCCAGCGCCAGGATGAGTTTCGTCAATGATTTCAAAATAAACTCCTTCAATAAAGGTGATTGGTGGTTGGCAGTTGGCGATTGGTGTCCGTAGCTGATTCAACCAACTGCCAACCACCACTTCAATGATTTCCGGTTCCCCGTTGCGTCAGTTCGATTAAGACGCCGCCCGTGCTGGCGGGGTGAACAAACGCGACCAGCGCGCCACCTGCTCCAATTCGGGGCTGTTCGTCAATCAATCGCACGCCTTTGGCTTTCAGGTCGGCCAATTTGGCGGCAACATCGTCCACTTCGACGCAAAGGTGATGAATTCCAGTGCCGCGTTTGGCGATGAACTTGCCGACAGGCGTTTCCTCTCCGGTCGGTTCCAGCAGTTCGATGCGGCTTTCGCCAATAGGCAACATCGCCACGCGGACGCCCTGATCTTCGACAACTTCAACTTCTTTCAGATCTAAACCAAGCCCGTCGCGCCAGAATTCCAACGCCTGGTCAATCGAACCAACGGCAATTCCGAGGTGTTGAATTTTGCTTTCCATAAGGTTGAATCAGACAGGATTGACACGATTTACAGGATAAAAACCCGCGATCTTCTGGTACTCATCAATCTCGTTAATCCTGCAAATCCTGTCTAGTGATCTTAACTCTTGCAATTATTTCTTCGACGATGGAATACGGATCGCGGTCGCGTGAGACAACGGCCAGAGCCAGTTCATGAAGTTCGTTTGGGGCGAGCGCTTCGCTAATCACAAGCCGCAACAATCGTTCGCGCAGCAATTCCAGGATACGGTTTTGGGCAATTCCGGCGCTGCGTTCCAGTGAGGCTCGATGCTGTTTTTTGAACGCGGCGTAACTTTCAATCGCTTCAACGAACTCGGCAATGCCTTTGTTCTGTGTGGCAACTGTGCGAACGATTAGCGGCCGCCAGCCGTCCGGGCGCTCGGACATTTCCAGCAACGAGATCAATTCCCGTTCAGTACGTTCGACGCCGTCTCGTTCGGCTTTGTTAATGACGAAAATGTCGCCGATTTCCATGATTCCGGCTTTAATCGCCTGAATGTCATCGCCCATTCCCGGAACCAGCACGACGACGGAAACATCTGCGGTTTTGACGATATCCACTTCGTCCTGGCCGACGCCGACGGTTTCAACCAAAGTTCTATCGTAGCCAGCCGCATCCAGCACCGCAACTGCGTCAACCGTCGCCCGGGCCAATCCGCCCAGATTCCCGCGCGTCGCCATTGAGCGAATGTACACGCCCGGATCGTTGGCCAATGTCTGCATGCGAATGCGGTCGCCCAAAATCGCCCCACCGGAAAACGGGCTGGACGGATCAACTGCAATAATGCCAACCGACTTTTCCAACGACCGGTAATGCATCGCCAGCTTGTCCACCAGCGATGACTTCCCTGCTCCCGGAGCACCCGTGATGCCGATAGTCACACCTTTGCCTGTGTGCGCAAAAAGCGCCTTCAAGATGTCATTCGCATCGGCGGCATCGTTTTCGATCTTGGAAATTGCGCGAGCAATCGCGCGCAGATCACGAGCGAGAATTCTGTCAACCAGTGGCAGTGAAGCGGTCATTTGAAGCATTCATACTCAGCAAGGCAGCCATAGCGGTCATCCATAAGGCGGCAAACTATACCCGCAATCCCCGGCAATTTCCAATTAGCAATCCGGCGGGCGACCGCTATAATCGCGCGGCATTGAATACTCAAATCATTTCTTCACCACGGAAAAAGGAGGCTGGCGATGACTGCTGACTTGCTAACGACACTTGGCACGGCGATGGGTTCGGCCTGGCTGTCCGGCATCAATTTATACGCGACGGTTGTCACGCTCGGCCTGCTGCAACGATTCGACCTGGTCAAATTGCCCGGCGGCCTGCATGTGCTGGGCGAATGGTGGCTGATTGGATTGGCCGGAGGGTTTTACTTGATCGAATTCATCGCTGACAAAATCCCAGCGGTGGATTCAATGTGGGACGCGATTCACACCTTTATCCGGGTCCCCGCCGGAGCAATTCTGGCAGCGACGGCATTTGCCGAATTCGATCCCGCAGTCAAAGCCGTGGCAATGATTGTCGGCGGAGGCATAGCGCTGAGTTCACACGGAACCAAGGCGGCAACTCG